>NZ_JARBCJ010000001.1:0-74344 GCF_028803055.1 Mumia sp. | reverse complement strand
CGGGGGGGGGGGGGGTCCGGGCGGGCGGGGGGGGGCCCGGGGGTTGGGGGGGGCCACCGCACCGTCTCGACCAGAGACTGCCATCCCGAAACCAGGAGTACGCCCGTGGTCACCCGCATGTCTCGTCTCTTCCTCCGCACGCTTCGCGAGGACCCGGCGGACGCGGAGGTGCCGTCGCACCGGCTCCTGGTCCGCGCCGGCTACGTCCGCCGCGCGGCCCCTGGCATCTACTCCTGGTTGCCTCTCGGCCTGAAGGTCCTGCGCAAGATCGAGGGGATCGTGCGCGAGGAGATGGACCGCATGGGTGCGCAGGAGGTGTCGTTCCCCGCGCTGCTCCCCAAGGAGCCGTACGAGGCGTCGGGTCGCTGGGGGGAGTACGGCGAGAACCTGTTCCGGCTCAAGGACCGCCGTGACGTCGACATGCTCCTCGGTCCCACCCACGAGGAGATGTTCACCCTCCTCGTCAAGGACCTCTACTCGTCCTACAAGGACCTCCCGCTCTCGATCTACCAGATCCAGACGAAGTACCGCGACGAGGCGCGTCCGCGCGCCGGCCTGCTGCGCGGACGCGAGTTCATCATGAAGGACTCCTACTCCTTCGACGTCCACGACGACGGCCTGGCCCGGTCGTACGAGGCTCACCGCGAGGCCTACATCCGGATCTTCGACCGGCTCGGCCTCGACTACGTCGTGGTGCAGGCGATGTCGGGTGCCATGGGCGGATCCGCGAGCGAGGAGTTCCTCGCCACCGCCGTCAACGGCGAGGACACCTACGTCCGCTCGCCCGGCGGCTACGCCGCCAACGTCGAGGCCGTGAGGACGGTGGCTCCCGAGCCTCTGGACGACGAGGCGATCGCCGCCCTGCCTCCCGCCCACGTCGAGGACACCCCTGACACGCCGACGATCGAGACCCTCGTCGACGTGGCCAACGAGCGATTCCCCCGCGCGGACCGTCCCTGGACGGCCGCCGACACCCTCAAGAACGTCGTGCTCTGGGTCCGCCAGCCCGACGGGACGCGCGAGGTGCTGGTCGTCGGGGTGCCCGGCGACCGCGACGTCGACGTCAAGCGACTCGAGGCGCAGCTCGCTCCGGGGGAGATCGACCCGTTCGAGGATGCCGACTTCGCCAAGCACCCCGCGCTCGTGCGCGGTTACATCGGCCCCGAGGCGCTGGGGGAGGAGTCGGAGTCCGGCATCCGCTACCTGACCGACCCCCGTGTCGTGCGCGGGTCGGCCTGGCTCACCGGGGCCAACCAGCCCGGCAAGCACGTCTTCGACCTCGTCTGCGGACGCGACTTCACCCCGGACGGCGTCATCGAGGCCGCCGCGGTGCGCCCCGGTGACCCCGCCCCCGACGGGTCAGGACCGCTCGAGCTCGCGCGCGGTATCGAGATGGGTCACATCTTCCAGCTCGGACGCAAGTACGCCGACGCGCTCGGCCTGAAGGTCCTGGACGAGAACGGCAAGCTCGTCACGGTGACGATGGGGTCGTACGGCATCGGCGTCTCGCGTGCCGTCGCGGCCATCGTCGAGAACAGCCCCGACGAGGCCGGCATCGTCTGGCCCGCCGCGGTGTCGCCGTACGACGTCCACCTGGTCGCCACGGGCAAGGACGCGGCGGTCTTCGACGCGGCCGCAGCGCTGGCCGACGAGCTGGAGGCCGCTGGTGTCGAGGTCCTCTACGACGACCGTGCCAAGGTGTCGCCCGGCGTGAAGTTCAAGGACGCCGAGCTGATCGGTGTCCCGACCATCGTCGTCGTCGGCCGGGGACTCGCCGAGGGCGTCGTCGAGGTGAAGGACCGCAAGACCGGCGTGCGTGAGAACGTCCCGCTCGACGACGTGGCGGCGTTCCTGCGCGAGCGCACGTCGCGGTGAGCGTCGGCTAGATCCCGAGGAGAGGGTTGACGCGCTCGAGGACGAGCATGTCGGCGATGGTGCCGTCGCGGCGTACGGTGCCGGCCCGCTCGGCGCCGGCCATCTCGAAGCCGCACGCCCGTGCGACGTCGAGCGAGTCGCGGTTGCCCTCGTCGATGCGCACGTAGGCTCGCAGCGCCCCGAGCCCGCCGCGGTCGCGCGGCGTGAACGCGTGGTCGACGACCAGGTCGACGGCCTCGCGGGCATAGCCCTTGCCGCGCTCGTCGGCGAGCAGCCAGTAGCCGATCTCGGCACCGGTGTCGCTGCGGTGGGGGACGCCGACGGCGCCCAGCAGGTCGTCGGTCACGGAGTCGACGAGGGCCCACGAGAACGCGGCGCCGTTGGCCGCCGCGTCGAGGGTCGTCGCCCGGAACGCCGCGGCGTCGGGCAGACCGTACGGCGAGGCGAAGGACGGCATCCACTGCTGGACGGAGGCATCGTTGCCGCCCTCGACCAGCCGGTCGTCGTCGGCGGGCTCGAAAGGGCGCGCACAGATGCGGTCGCCACGCAGCGTCGGCAGGTCCCACCAGAGGGTCGAGGCCTCGCGCACGTCGTCGCGGTGGAGGGTCGCGACCCAACCGTCGCGGTACTCGCCGCGCTCGGGCAGCCATCGGTGCACGGTGCCCCCGAAGGTGAAGCCGCATCGCCACACCACCTTGCGCGACGCCCAGTTGCCCTGGTCGGCCCACCAGATGACGGTGTGCAGCCCGAGCGTCTCGAACCCGTATCCCAGGAGCAGCTGCAGCGCGGACGTCGTGACCCCGTCTCCGCGGACGGCGGGATGGGCGACGAAGCCGATGTCCGCGCGTCCGGCGCCGACGTCGCGGAGCGAGACGGTGCCGGCGTAACGCGGGCTGCCATGCGCGTCCGTGACCTCGACCGCGAACGCGTGCTCGGCGCCCGAGCCCCACCCCTCGGGCACCATCTCGGTGACGAAGCCGGTGCCCATCGCGGTGTTGTAGCCGAGAGGAATGGTCGTCCACCGCAACGTCTCGGGGTCGCGGCACTGCTCGACGACGGCGGCGACGTCGTCGAGCCGGTGGGGGCGCAGCGTGACGCGTCCGTCGGTGAGGACCGGGACGCCGTCAGGGAAGCGGAGGGGAGCGAACGGCATGCCTGAAGTCTGGCATGGCGACTGCGACGGATCAGTCGATCCCGGGCAGGGCGGTGGGCTTCCCGCCCCACGCGAGCAGCGCGGTGGCCGACTCGTCGACCGCAGCGCAGGCGTAGGCGCGGCGCTCGCCCTCGGTCACACCGACGACCGCCAGCCAGCTCCGTACGAGTCCGGACTCCACCTGCTGCGCGAGCCGACGTGCGTCGGACGCCGTGGCGACCTGGCCGGTGGCGTACGCGGGCTCGGGGTCGACCGGGGCCTGCTTGTCCTGTGCGAGCCAGGCCCGCAGGTCGTCGCGACGCTTGCGGTGGAGCGCGAACGCGCCTGCTGCCTGGCGCTGGACCGGTGACCGTGCCTCCAGACGACCGGCGACCAGGCCATAGGAGTAGACCGCCGCATGCTCGCCGGCGAGCGCGTTCTGCAGGGCGTCGGTGGGATCGGTCTCGAACCCCGCGGGATCCTCGTCGGTCGCCCTCATGTCGCGCTCCTGGTGGTCCGCAGGATGACCGCGTCCTGGCCGTCCCCGGCCGCGACCGACGCGAGCAGCCGTGCGACGCCCGGGTCGCTCGCGCGCACGCAGTCGGCCGCATGGTCCCGCTGGGCGGTCTGGCTCACCGTCACCAGAGCACGGAGGGCAGGCGCCGGGCGCGCCGGGACCGCTGCAGTCGCCGTCGGTGGTGACGCCTCAGGGGCGGGGGAGGGGGCGCCGCCGGTCCCGAGGGCCTCCTCCAGAGCGGTGACGCGCTCCTGGGCGCGCGCCGCGACCGGCGACAGCGAGGGCGCCAGGCCGGCGTGCCTCTGTGCCGTCGCCTGGACGGCAGCGACGACGGCGGACTCGCGGGCGTACGCGCCGGAGAGCAGATCGTGGTCCGGATGCTCCTGCGGCGAGGGCGTCTCGGGCTCGCGGTCCAGCCACGAGCAGCCGGGCACGGCCGTCAGCGCGACCAGCCCGGTCCCCCCGAGCAGCAGTCGACGCCGTCCGACCCCAGGACGTGGCGGTGGCGATCCGAGACTCACACCGGTGAACCTATCGGAGTAGAGGTGTGCCGGGGTCGCCCGCCGCCGCGCCACCGGGGCGACCGCCTAGACTTGGAAGCGATCGTCACAGCGGCACCCGCGACACCACCCTCGCGGCACAACAGAAGACGGAGGCGTGCCATGGCTACGACACCGGTCCCCGACAGCCTCCAGGAGCTGCTGGAGCAGATCGTCACCTCCCACGGGATGGATCTCGACGCCGTCGAGCTGACCAACGGGCGCATACTGCGCGTGGTGCTCGACGCCGAGGGCGGACTCACTCTCGACGACATCGCCGAGGTCACGCGAGCGGTCTCCAGCGCCCTGGACGCAGCCGACCCCCTCGGAGACGACCCCTACACGCTCGAGGTCGGCTCCCGTGGGACGAGCCGGCCGCTGACGCTTCCGCGGCACTGGTCGCGCAACGTCGGCCGGCTCGTGAAGATCACCCCCCTCGAAGGCCCCACGTTCGTCGGTCGCCTCCTGTCCTCCGACGATGCGGGAGCAGTCGTCCGCACCGAGACTGGAAGCCGGGACGTTGCGTACTCGGACGTGAAGAAGGCCAAGATCGAGCCCGAGCTCAATCGGAAGGACGTCTGATGGACATCGACATGGCGGTGCTGCGCACCCTGGAGCACGAGAAGGACCTGCCGCTGGACGTCGTGGTGACGGCCATCGAGCAGGCGCTCCTGGTCGCGTACCACCGGACGCCCGGTGCCCGCAGCAACGCCCGCGTGGAGCTCGACCGCAAGTCGGGCCACGTCGTGGTCTGGGCTCGCGACCGCGTCGAGGGCGACGAGGGCAGCACGTTCACCGAGGAGTTCGAGGACACCCCGAGCGACTTCGGCCGGATCGCGGCCACGACGGCCAAGCAGATCATCCTGCAGCGGCTGCGCGATGCCGAGGACGAGCAGCGGTTCGGCGAGTTCGCCGCGCGCGAGGGCGACATCGTCTCGGGCGTGGTCCAGCAGGGGCGCGAGCCCGGCGACGTGCTCGTCGACCTCGGACGCGTCGAGGCGCTGCTCCCGGTCGCCGAGCGGGTGCCGGGGGAGTCCTACGAGCACGGCGACCGCATCAAGGCGCTGGTGACGAGCGTTCGGCGAGGGCCTCGCGGCCCGCAGGTGCAGGTTTCGCGCACGCACCCGACCCTTGTCAAGAAGCTCTTCGCCCTCGAGGTGCCCGAGATCGCCGACGGCACCGTCGAGATCGCCGGGATCGCCCGCGAGGCCGGCCACCGGACCAAGATCGCCGTCCGCTCCACGATGCCCGGCGTCAACGCCAAGGGCGCCTCCATCGGCCCGATGGGCCAGCGCGTCCGCAACGTGATGTCGGAGCTGCACGGCGAGAAGATCGACATCGTCGACTTCTCCGAGACTCCCACCGACTACATCGCCCACGCGCTGTCGCCCGCCCAGGTGACATCGGTCACGGTCGTCGACGCCGACGCCAAGGCGGCGCGGGTCGTCGTTCCCGACTTCCAGCTGTCGCTGGCGATCGGCAAGGAGGGCCAGAACGCCCGGCTTGCCGCGCGGCTGACCGGCTGGCGCATCGACATCCGTCCGGACACCGAGGTTCCGGAAGGCGGCACGGCGTCCTGACGCGGCCAGGGCCTGCCGGGACGGGGTGCGCGACACTCCCGGGGCGGACCCGCTAGACTGGCGGCGGTGAATCACTCGACTCCGTCCGGCGGTGTGTCGCAAGATGCAGCGTCGGGCACCCCGGTACGCGTGCGGCCTGTCCGTACTTGCATCGGGTGCCGAGCTCGAGTCGACAAGACCGATCTGGTTCGGGTCGTGGCTGTTCACGGTGAGACGAGCATCAGCGTCACGCCTGACCTCCGCGGTTCAGCACCGGGACGTGGGGCGCACCTGCACCCCGATGTCACGTGCCTCGAACGAGCAACCCAGCGCAAGGCGTTCGCGCGGGCCCTCCGGGTGGAGGGGCCGATCGACACCGGTCCGCTGGAGGCCTACGTCCGAGGAACGACCAGACCGACACAGCCCGCACCGCTCACCGGCGGTGCATAGACAGAAGTGGAGCACACGCTCATGAGCCCTCGATGAGTTCCGTTCGATGAGCATGCACATCAACTAAGCGGTCTGTGCCCCACCGGGCTCGGATCGCCCTTGAAGGAGAGAAGTGGCAAAGGTCCGAGTCCATGAGCTCGCTAAAGAGCTCGGAGTCACCAGCAAGGACGTCCTGTCGGCACTGAACGACATGGGCGAGTACGTCCGTTCAGCCTCGTCGACCGTCGAGGCACCGGTCATCCGTCGCCTCACCGAGAAGTACGGCGACCAGTTCCGCACCCAGGGTGCGAAGAAGACTTCCAAGAAGGCCGCGCCGACGGCCGACGCCGGCTCGGCCGCTCCCGCGGCCACCCCTGCCCCGCGACGGGCAGCAACGCCCGGTGCACCCATGCCAGGTCCGCGCAGGAAGCCCGAGGCTCCCGCAGCCGAGGCTCCCGTGGTGGAGACGCCCGCCGCAGCTGCGCCGGCCGCTCCCGGACCCGAGGCGCCGGCGGCCCCCGCCGCGCCGCAGGCACCTGCGGCTCCCGCCGGTCCCAAGCCCGGTGGTCCGCGCCCTGCCCCGCGTCCCGCACCCCGCGCCGAGGCTCCGGCCGCGCGTTCCGAGGCCCCGCGCCCCGGTGGCGCTCCGGCCCCGCGCCCGGGTGGCGGCGGTCGTCCCGGTCCGCGTCCTGGCGGCAACGCCGGTGGCGCCGGTCGACCCGGTGGTGGCCCGCGTCCGGGCAACAACCCGTTCTCGTCGACCCAGGGCATGCAGCGCCCGGGTCGTGGCGAGGGTGGCGGCGGCGGTGCCACTGGTGGCACCCGCGAGGGTGCGCCGCGCGAGGGCCAGCGTGAAGGCGCCCCGCGTCCTGGCATGCCCCCCCGTCCGCCGGCCTCGCGCGACGGTGCTCCCGCGCCGCGTCCGGGCATGCCGCGCCCCAACCCGGCGATGATGCCCAAGCAGAGCTCGGTCGGCGGTCCCGCACGTGGTGGTGGTGCGGGCGGTCGTGGCCGTGGTGCTCCGGCGGGTGCCGGTCGCCCCGGTGGCGGCGGCGGTCGTCCCGGTGGACCCGGTGGCGGCGCAGGCGGCGGCGGCGGCCCTCGTCCCGGCGGCTTCGCCGGTGGCGGCGGACGTCCGGGCCCCGGTCGCGCTGGTCGCGGTGGCACTCAGGGTGCGTTCGGTCGCGCGGGTGGACCCGTTCGTCGTGGACGCAAGAGCAAGCGCGCGAAGCGTCAGGAATTCGACCAGATGCAGGCGCCGTCGGTCGGGGGTGTCCGCGTCCGCAAGGGTGACGGGCAGACCATCCGTCTGTCCCGTGGCGCGTCGCTGACCGACTTCGCCGAGAAGATCGGCGCTGACGCGGCGTCGCTCGTCCAGGTGCTGTTCGCGCTCGGCGAGATGGTCACCGCGACGCAGTCGGTCAACGACGAGATCCTGCAGATCCTCGGCGATGAGCTGAACTACGACGTTCAGGTCGTCTCCCCCGAGGACGAGGACCGCGAGCTGCTCGAGTCGTTCCAGATCGAGTTCGGCAACGACGAGGGTGACGAGACCGACCTCACCGCGCGTCCGCCGGTGGTTACTGTCATGGGTCACGTCGACCACGGCAAGACCAAGCTGCTCGACGCCATCCGCTCGGCCAACGTGGTCGACAAGGAGGCCGGCGGCATCACGCAGCACATCGGCGCCTACCAGGTGGCGACCGAGGTGGACGGCACAGAGCGCCGCATCACCTTCATCGACACACCGGGCCACGAGGCGTTCACCGCCATGCGTGCCCGTGGTGCGCAGGCGACCGACATCGCGGTGCTGGTGGTCGCGGCCGACGACGGCGTCATGCCGCAGACGGTCGAGGCCCTCAACCACGCGAAGGCGGCCGGCGTGCCGATCGTGGTCGCGGTCAACAAGATCGACAAGCCCGACTCCGACCCGACCAAGGTGCGCGGCCAGCTCACCGAGTACGGCCTGGTGCCCGAGGAGTACGGCGGCGACACGATGTTCGTCGACGTCTCCGCGAAGTCGCAGCTCAACATCGAGGGTCTGCTCGAGTCCATCGTGCTGACCGCTGACGCGTCGCTCGACCTGCGTGCCAACCCGCACCAGGCAGCAGAGGGCATCGCGATCGAGGCACACCTCGACCGTGGTCGTGGCCCGGTGGCCACCGTCCTGGTCCAGCGCGGCACGCTCAAGGTGGGCGACTCGATGGTCGCCGGCCCCGCCTACGGCCGCGTCCGCGCCATGCTCGACGAGCACGGCGACCCGGTCAGCCAGGCGGACCCGTCTCGTCCGGTCCTCGTGCTCGGCCTGACGGCCGTGCCGGGTGCCGGTGACAACTTCATGGTCGTCTCCGACGACCGGATGGCCCGGCAGATCGCCGAGAAGCGTGAGGCGCGTGAGCGCAACGCCGCTCTCGCGCAGCGTGCCGGCCGCCGGACGCTCGAGGACTTCATGCAGCACATGGAGAAGGGCGAGACCGACGAGCTGCTCCTCATCCTCAAGGGTGATGGTTCCGGCTCGGTGGAGGCGCTCGAGGATGCCCTGAGCAAGATCGACGTCGGTGACGACGTGGCGCTGCGGGTCATCGACCGTGGTGTCGGTGCGATCACCGAGACCAACGTGATGCTGGCGGCCGCGTCCAACGCCGTGATCATCGGCTTCAACGTGCGTCCGCAGGGCAAGGCGACCGAGGTCGCCGACCGCGAGGGTGTCGACATCCGCTACTACTCGGTCATCTACCAGGCGATCGACGAGATCGAGGCGGCGCTCAAGGGCATGCTCAAGCCCGAGTTCGAGGAGGCCCAGCTCGGCCGTGCGGAGATCCGCCAGATCTTCCGCTCGTCCAAGATCGGCAACATCGCGGGCTGCATGGTCACCTCCGGCTCGATCCGCAGGAACTCCAAGGCCCGGCTGCTGCGTGACGGCGCCGTGGTCGCGGACAACCTGGACCTCTCCAGCCTGCGGCGTGAGCGCGACGACGTCACCGAGGTCCGTGAGGGCTTCGAGTGTGGTCTGACGCTCAAGGGATTCAACGACATCAAGATCGGCGACATCGTCGAGACGTTCGAGATGCGGGAGATCCCTCGGGCCTGACGCCTGACGGTCATGACTGAACGAGGCGGGGTGCTGCGGACAGCGGCGCCCCGCCTCTCGTTTCGAAAAGGAGTTCGTGATGGGAAGCATGCGCGTCAACAAGGTCGCCGACCGGGTGAAGGTCATCGTGGCGGAGATGCTGGAGCGCCGGGTCAAGGATCCGCGGATCGGCTTCGTGACGGTCACCGACGTCCGCGTCACCGGCGACACCCAGCATGCGACCGTGTTCTACACGGTGATGGGTGACGCCGATGAGCTGGAGGGCACGGCCGCCGCTCTGGAGAGTGCCAAGGGCCTCATCCGGTCCGAGGTGGGCAAGCAGCTCGGCATGCGGCACACGCCGTCGCTGGAGTTCGTGCGCGACGCCGTCCCGGAGAACGCACGTCAGATCGAGGACCTGCTGACCCGGGCCCGCGAGCGCGACGCCAGGGTCGCCGAGAAGGCTGCTCGCGCGGAGTACGCCGGTGACGCCGACCCGTACAAGGCGAAGGCCGAGGAGCTCGAGGAGCAGGTCGCCCTCGAGGATCAGGCTCCCCGGATCGACCGCGACCCCGAGGCGTGAGCCCCGCCGAGCCGCCGACCGGCCTGGTGGTCGTCGACAAGCCCGCGGGCCTGACGTCGCACGACGTGGTGGCACGGGTCCGGCGGCTGGCGGGGACGCGCAAGGTCGGCCACGCCGGCACGCTCGACCCGATGGCGACCGGCGTGCTGGTCCTCGGGGTCGGTCGGGCCACGCGTCTGCTCGGGCACGTCTCGGGCCACGACAAGGAGTACGAGGCGACCGTTCGGCTCGGCGCGACGACGGTGACCGACGCCGCCGTGGGTGTGGTCGTCGCGCCGGCCGACGCCTCGGGGCTCGACCTCGAGGCGGTCCGTACGGCCGCACTCCCGCTGGTCGGGGAGATCGACCAGGTCCCGTCGGCTGTGTCGGCGATCAAGGTCGACGGCCGCCGGGCCTACGCGAGGGTCCGCGCCGGTGAGGAGGTGGACCTGCCGGCCCGCCGGGTGACCGTCGAGCGGTTCGACCTGCTCGACCTGCGCCCGGGGGAGGGGAGCACGGTCGACGTCGATGCCCGCGTCACGTGCTCGAGCGGCACCTATGTCCGAGCGCTTGCTCGCGACCTGGGGGCGTCGCTCGGTGTCGGCGGACATCTCACGGCGCTGCGCCGTACCCGCGTCGGCGGCTTCGGCATCGACGTCGCGCGCACGCTCGACCAGCTCGCGGAGGAGCTCGTGGTGGTCTCGCTCGAGGACGCCGCCCGGTTGGCGTTCCCGTCGGTCGACCTCGACGCCGAGCAGGCACGGATCGTCCGGCACGGCCGGGCTCTGACGTCGTACGATCTCGGCGCGCGGGGGCCCGTCGCGGTGTTCGACCCTGGTGGTGCTTTCCTGGCGTTGTACGAGCAGCGGGGGGCCGACGCTCGTTCGGTCGCGGTGTTCGTGGGCTGATACGAGCAGTGAGACGTCGTGCACGGCGGTGAGCCCCTAGTCTGTGGTGCATGGTGACGGTCCTGCGGGTCGCACTCTGGGTGGTGGCGATCTGGTTCGTCCTGATCGTCGTGGTGGCAGCCGTCCTGACGGCGATCGACACCCACCGCAAGCGCCGGGTCGACGACACCGCGGAGGTGACGTTCCCGCGCCTTCCTCCGATCTCGGAGAAGCTCGGCGACTCCACCGTCACCGTCTACACCTACGGCCACGACCTCTTCGACGCGATGCTTGCGGAGATCAGGGGCGCGCAGCACGAGATCCACCTCGAGTCCTACATCTGGAAGGGCGACTCCCTCGGCGAGGAGTTCAAGCGCGAGCTGGTCGCCGCCGCGGAGCGCGGCGTCAAGGTCCATGTCATCTACGACGTCTTCGCGAACCTGGTGGTCAAGCGGTCGTTCAAGAAGTTCCCACCGTCGGTGCAGGTGATGCGGCACCCGTGGTTCAGCCCGTGGATCTTCCTGCTGCGGATCCGCAAGACCGGGCGTGACCACCGCAAGATCCTGGTCGTGGACCGCAAGGTCGGGTTCGTCGGGGGCTACAACATCGGCGCCGACTATGCGAGCAAGTGGCGCGACACCCACCTGCGGGTCGAGGGTCCTCACACCTGGGAGCTCAACAACGCGTTCGTCGACTTCTGGAACGCCCACCGCAGGACGGAGCAGCCAGAGCTGTTGGACACCGGTGACATCGACTGGGAGCCGCGGTTCCGCGCGCACCGCAACGCCCCGCTCCACCTGTCGTTCCCGATCCGCAACATGTACCTCGACGCCATCGACCGTTCGAGCGTCCGGGTCTGGATCACCCAGGCCTACTTCATCCCCGACCGCGACGTCCTCGCCGCGCTGCTGCGAGCAGCCGCACGCGGCGTCGACGTCCGCGTGATCGTGCCGGAGATCTCCAACCACGTGCTGTGCGACTGGCTGTCGCGCGGGTTCTACTCCCAGCTGCTGCGTGGTGGGGTCAAGATCCTCCTGTTCCAGGGTGCGATGGTGCACGCCAAGACCGCCACCGTGGACGGTCGCTGGTCGACGATCGGCACCGCCAACATCGACCGGCTCAGCCTGACCGGCAACTACGAGGTCAACGCGGAGATCATCGACGAGGCGATCGCGGCGATGATGGAGCGCATCTTCGAGAACGACACCTCCGCCACGCGCGAGCTCACGGTCGACGAGTGGTCTCGCCGGCGCGCGATGGCGCGCTTCAGCGAAGCCGTCCTCGTGCCGCTCCGCCCGCTGCTCTAGCCGTCTCACCCCGAATCCGGACGGAAGGCGGCTCGGCCGGGGGGACAGGCGGGAGCCTCGACCGTGGTCCGTGGCACAGTTGCCCTGTGAACGTGTGGCGAGCGATCGACGGTGCGGCGACGGAGTCCCGCAGCACACCCAGTGTGGCCACCATCGGCGTGTTCGACGGCGTCCACGCGGGTCACCGGCGTGTGCTGGCGCGAGCCCGCACCCTGGCGGCGGAGATCGGGTCGTCGCGGGCCCCGGTCGTGGCCGTGACCTTCGATCCTCACCCCACCGCCGTCTTCGCCCCGGATCGAGCGCCCCGGATGCTCACCACCGTGCCGCAGCGGCTCGAGCTGCTGCGCGCTGCGGGAGCGGACGAGGTGCGGGTGCTGGCCTTCGGGCCCGAGATGGCGGCGTGGAGTCCCGAGGAGTTCGTCGAGCGCATCCTGGTGTCCGAGCTCCGGGCCGAGGGCGTCGTCGTGGGCGACAACTTCACGTACGGCACCAAGGCCGCGGGTGACGTCTCCACGCTCGTCGCCAGCGGCCACGAGCACGGTTTCGTCGCCGAGGGTGTCGACCTCGACGGCGCTCGTGACATCGTCTACTCCTCCACCTACGTGCGCGGGCTGATCGCGGACGGGGACGTCTCCGACGCCGCGCGCGTCCTCGAGCGGCCGCACAGCATCCGCGGCGTGGTCATCGAGGGCGACAAGCGGGGCCGGGCGATGGGGTTCCCGACCGCGAACGTCCTCCCGCCGGTCGGCTACGCGGTGCCCGCCGACGGCGTCTACGCGGGGTGGCTCCGCCGCTGCGACGACGAGGGTGAGCCGCTGCCCGCCGCGATCAGCGTGGGCTCCAACCCCACGTTCGACGGGGTGCAGCGCCGCGTCGAGTCCTACGTCCTGGACCGGGACGACCTGGAGCTGTACGGCGTCGAGGTCGAGGTGTCGTTCGTGGCTCGGATCCGCGGCCAGGTGCGGTTCGACGGGATGGACGCGTTGGTCCAGCGGATGCACCGCGACGTCGCCGAGGTCCGCGACGCGCTGCAGCCCCACTGACCGGACCCGCGGGTCCAGACCCGGCTGTAGGTTGAACGTGTGCCCGACCTCGTCGAGCCGTCGCTGCCCCGCGGGACGCTGAGCGACCGGCCACAACCGATCTTCACGCTCACGGAGCTCACGATCCGGCCGTGGCGCCCGACCGATGCAGACGCGTTGGCCGCCGCGTACGAGGACGCGGAGATCCAGCGCTGGCACGTGCGCTCCCTGAGCACGACGGAGGCGACGAGGTGGATCGGTGCAGCGGCACGCCACTGGGCCACCGACGTCGGTGGGCAGTGGGCGGTCGTCGACACCGCCGACACTCTCCTCGGGCGGGTCGGCATCAGGGGCGTTGATCTGAGCGACGGGTGCGCCGAGCTGGGCTACTGGACCGTCGCCGCTGCCCGGGGCCGAGGGGTGGCCACCCTGGCGGTCGACCGCGTCGCGGCGTGGCTCCTCGACCTCGGGTTCCACCGCCTGGAGATCGAGCACGCGGTCAGCAACGTCTCGTCCTGCCGGGTCGCGCACAGAGCGCGGTTCAGTCTGGAAGGAACGAGGCGCTCGGCAGCCCTGCACGCGGACGGGTGGCACGACATGCACGTGCACACCCGCTTCGCCGCTCTCGGGCCTGGCCCGGCCCATGACTCGCCGCGTTGATCCGTAGGTTGTGACTGGCAGTGGACCTCAGTGCGCGTGTGTGGTGGTCGGCGTCGGAGGCGCCGTCGCCGTGTCCGACCCCTGACCGGGCGGGACCACGACGAACTGCCCCATCGCTCCGGAGTCCTCGTGGCGGAGGAGGTGGCAGTGGAACATGTAGGGGGCGCCTCCGGGCGCGCCGCTCGCGCCGGGCGGCAGGTCGAACCGGACCGCGAGACGGACGGGATCCCCGGGTCGCACCGGGACGGTGTCCTTCCACCCACGCTCGTCGACGGGGGGCGTCCTCCCACCCACGCTGACCACGCGGAACTGCACGTCGTGGACGTGGAAGTTGTGGAGCCCGCCGTCGCCGGACGAGACGTCCCAGATCTCGGTGCTCCCGTCCTCGACCTGCGCGTCGATCCGGCCCATGTCCATGCGTCGACCGTTGATGGCGTTGCTGCTCACCTGGAACGTCCGCGTGCGTACGGCGTCCGAGGGATCGACGTCGGGAGGTGGCGCCAGCCGGCGGGGGAGCGGGGGCGACGGGTCGAGCCGGTCCGCCGCGCGGAGCTCGAGGACGTCGAGGCGGTCGTCGTCGCCGGTGAAGCGGCTCCCGCCGCCGAACCGGTCGGGGAGGGGCTCGCTGCGCAGCACGGTTCGGTCGCCCGGCTCCATCGTGACGACGATCTCGGCGCGCTCACCCGGCGTCAGGACGATCTGGTCGAGGGAGACGGGCCTCTCGACGAGACCGCCGTCGGTGCCGACGAGCGCGAACTCACGGCGGTCGGAGAACGCGAAGGTGTAGGTCCTCGCGGTCGACGCGTTGAGCAGGCGGTAGCGGGTCCGCTGCGCTGTCACCTCGTCGTACGGCCCTGGCGTCCCGTTGACGAGGACCCGGTCACCCAACGCTCCCACCGAGCTGAACAGCGATCCCTGGTCGTCGATGCGGCCGTCGTCGTCGAGGCGCACGTCCTGCACGACGAGCGGGACGTCGTCGACCCCGTAGCGGTGGGGAAGGGCCGCGCCGACACGCCCGCCCGCGCTGTCGGCCGGGTCGTCCAGGAGGAACATCCCCGCGAGCCCGCGTCGTACGTGCGACGCCGTCGCCCCGTGGGGGTGGGGGTGGTACCACAGCGTCGTCGCCGGCTGGTCGACCACCCAGTGCGGTGACCAGGTCGTGCCGGGCTTGATCATCTGGTGCGGGCCGCCGTCCATCTCCGGGGGAAGGTGCATCCCGTGCCAGTGGACGGTGCTCGGCTCGCTGAGGCCGTTCGTGACCTCCACGCGCACCTTCTCGCCCCGCGTCGCGCGCAGCGTCGGGCCGAGGTAGGCGCCGGCGAAGCCCCAGGTCGGTGTCGGGCGCTCTCCACCGAGGTCGGACTCGCCCTCCTGCATCCGCAGGCTGAACACGCGCGTGCCGTCCGGCTCGACCCGCGACTCGGCCAACCGGGGGACCGCGAGGACACGGTCGAAGTCGACCTCGCCCACCGTGTCGACGCGGGCGTTCGCGAAGCTCACGGCGATCCACGTGCCGAGGCCACCGACGGCGAGCACCACGAGCAGCAGGAGGGAGCCGACGACGAGCAGCAACGTCCGGCGCACCGGACGGCGCCGGCGCGGCGTGGTGCTCGAGAGCGAGTCCTGCGTTGCGTCCATACCGACAGGTTCGGCCCTCCCGCGCCCCGGTCCCAAGCCTTTTGGCGAATGTCAGGGGCCGCTCCGGGTGGTCCCTGACGCCGTCCGCGACGCCCAGCTCAGGGCAGCGGGAACTCTCTGAGCTGCCGGCGCGAGGTGATGTCCAGCTTGCGGAAGATGCTGCGCAGGTGGGCTTCGATCGTGCGCGGGCTCAGGAAGAGCTGCACGGCGACTTCGCGGGAGGTCGCCCCCGTGGCTACGAGGCGCGCGATGTGCAGCTCCTGGTCGGTGAGGGAGTCGGCCGTCTGGACGGTGCGCTTGCGCGGATGCTCACCGGTGGCACGCAGCTCGCGGGCGGCACGCTCCGCGAACGCCTCGATCCCCATGTCCGTGAGCTGCTGATGGGCGATCCGTAGCTGCTCCCGCGCCTCCTGGCGGCGGCCCTCCCGCCGCAACCACTCGCCGTAGACGAGATGGGTACGAGCGAGGTAGCCGCCCATGCGGCTGCGCCGGAGCTGTTCGATCGCCTCGCGGTACTCGTCCTCGGCGGTCGATCCGGTGCTCGTGAGGGCCTGGGAGCGCGCTGCCATCCCGAGCGCCCAGCTCGTGCCGCTGGCACGCGCCCGGCACTGAAGCTGCTCCAGCGCAGAGGCGGCGTGCTCGGGATGACCGGCACGGACGGATGCTTCGATGAGCTCAGGGAGACTGGCGCTGCTGAGTGCGAGCTCAGGTGACTCGCACGCCCGTGACGCAGCCTCCCGCGCAGCCGAGTAGTTGCCGAGACCGTTGTGAAGTACTGCCAGCGCGTACTGCGCCTGGGAGGCGTCCGTACTTCCTTCGGGGTAGGCGGCGTCCTCGGCGGTGACGGCACTGAGCGCGATGGTCTCGGCCTCGTCGCCTCGCCAACCACCCAGAATGACCGGGGCGTGCCGGAGCTGGAGGCCGCCGGTGGCCTGAGTGATGGCCGTCGCCTCGGCGGCGAGCTCGCCCGCTCGGGTGAGCTCGCCCATCAGGACGGAGGCGATGGACATGAGATTCAGCGCGGCGGGCAGCGCTGCCAACGCACCGGCTTCTCGCGCCAGTGCGACGTTGCGGCTGGCCAGTGCGTGAAGCAGCTCGTCGTCGAGGATGGCCACCGCGTTGCGGCCGGCCAGCCACAACCCGCCGGCGTTCGGACGGTTCTGATCAGGATCGGGGTGCGGGCTGTCGCGAAACGACTCGAGGGCGCCCCGCAGCAGGGGCGCCCCTTCTGCGTACCCCTTCGTCAACGTCGTCGCGAGGCTGTCGAGAAGCAGATCCACCGGTCGCGGCGGTACCTCGGAGCGGGGAGCGGCCGAAGCCGCTGCAGCGATCTGCACGGCGTCGCCGCTCCCTGTGAGGACCGCCGCATCGAGCGCGTGCAGGTAGGTCTCGCGAGAGAGCGCGGGGTCGAGCGGGGCGAGCATCTCAGCCGCGTTCAGCAGCATCCCCGGCACGCCGTGGTCTCGCGTCAGGTGGAACGCGATCTGAGCACGCAGCAGGTCGAGGCGGGCGCGGGACAGGTCGCCCAGCGGCCCCGCCGCCGCGACCGCCAGCAGTGCCAGAGCAGCTTCGGTCGCACCAGCCTCGTGCTGCGCGTGGGCGCCCTCCAGCGCCCGCCGCGCGCGAGCGGCAGGCTCCGGCGTCAGCTCGGCTGCGCGCTGAAAGAAGGCGGCGGCAGCAGCCACGCCTCCGCGGTCGCGTGCTCGGTCGGCCGAGCGCTCCAGCTCCGCAGCCGCCTGCTCGTCGGTGCCCAGGACCGCCTGAGCCTGGTGCCAGGCGCGCCGGTCGGGGTCGGACAACGGGTCGGTGGCGGCCGCCAACGCTCCGTGGACGCGGCGGTGGTCAGGCGGAGTGGCGGACCGGTAGACCGCTGATCGCACCAGGGGATGACGAAAGCGCACCTGACCGTCGATCTCCAGCAAACCGGCGGTCTCGGCCGGTGCGGCCGCCTCGCGATCGAGCCCGAGCCGCGCCGCGGCGCGCCAGAGGAGCTCGACGTCACCGGTCGGATCGGCCGATGCGACCAACAGCAACCGCTGGGTGGCGACCGGCAACCCTGCGGAGCGCCGCTGGAAGCTGTCTTCGACACGGCGTGGAACGCCCCGCGCATCGGGCACCGCGAACCCGCCGGCCAGATGCGCGGCGTGGATGCCGTGGGGGAGCTCCAGCAGGGCGAGCGGGTTGCCGCGCGCCTCCGCGAAGATCCGCTCGGACACCGCATCGTCCAGCGGCGTGTGGACCGCGGTGGCCAACAACGATCGGGCTTCCATCTCGGACAGCCCTGCCAGGCGCAGCTCGGGCAGTCCGGCGAACCGATGATCGCTGTCCACGTCGGTGTCGCGCACCGCGAAGAGCAGCGCCACCCTGTCAGCGTCGACCCGGCGCGCAGCGAAGGCCAGGACCTGCGCGGATGCCTGGTCGAGCCACTGTGCATCGTCGATCAGGCACAGCAGCGGCGCCTTCTCGGCGGCTTCGGCCAGAAGGTTGAGGACGGCGAGCCCGACCAAGAACAGGTCCGGTGCGGCACCGGCCTGCTGTCCGAACGCCACGCAGAGTGCCGTCTGCTGCGGCTCGGGCAGCGCATCCACGCCGTCCAGCAGCGGCCCGCACAGCTGGTGCAGACCAGCGAAGGCGAACTGGGTCTCGGACTCCGCCCCCACACAGCACTCCACGCGGAACCCCGAGGGGACCGCGCGGTCGCGGGCATGCTGGACGAGCGCCGTCTTGCCGATGCCTGCTTCGCCACGCAGTACGAGTACGCCGCTGCGACCGGACAGGGCTTGGTCGAGCAGCTGTGTGACCGTTTCGCACTCCTCGCGCCGGCCCAGAAGCGTCGTCAGTGTGCACTCCCAGCGTCGTCACCTAGGTGGAGGTCTAGGTAATCCTTACCGATGCGAACGGGGCGCACCAGACCGGGTCGTCCTCCGTGGACGCGGAAAGGGCGATCGGGTCGCCGCACGCGCGAGGACATCAGGGGCTTTCACTGACGCGAAGTGCCACCGGCCGCTGCGAGTCTGATGACCCGGCAAGAACCCCGAAATGAAAGATCCGCCATGTCCATCAGCCCCGTCATCGAGGTCGACAAACTGAGCATCACGTACGGCGACTTCACCGCCGTGCGGGATCTCTCGTTCCATGTCCAACACGGTGAGCTCTACGCCCTCCTCGGCACCAACGGAGCCGGCAAGACGTCCACCCTCGAAGTCGTCGAAGGCCACCGCCAGGCCACCGCCGGCAGCGTACGGATCTTCGGCGAACCCCCCACGAACCGTCGTGCAGTACGGCCTCGGATGGGGATCATGCTGCAGGAGAGCGGCTTCTCCCCGGATCTCACGGTGCGGGAGTCGGTGGGTCTCCTCGGCACGCTGAGCGGGAGGCACGACGACGTCGAGCGCGTCCTCGCCATCTCCGGCCTCACCCACAAGGCGGGCACCCAGGTCGCGCAGCTCTCCGGTGGGGAGAAGCGACGCCTCGACTTCGCTACCACCGTCTACGGCGGGCCCGAGCTCGTCATCCTCGACGAGCCGACGACCGGACTGGACATCCAGTCCCGTGATGCACTGTGGGCCGCGGTGGACCGCCTGCGCGAAGAGGGCTCCACGATCGTGCTCACCACCCACTACCTGGAGGAGGCGCAGCAGCGGGCGGACCGCATCGGCGTCATGCACCAGGGGACGTTGCGCAAGGAGGGAACGCTCGTCGAGCTGACCCGGAGTCTCCCGTCGGTCATCAGCTTCATCCTTCCTGCGGGCGCACCCGAGCCGCCGCTCTCCCTCGCCCACGCCGACGGGACGGTGCGCGTCGAGACGTTCGGGCTCCAGGAGGACCTCTATCGGTTGCTGGACTGGGCGCACGACGCCGGGGTGGAGCTGCAGGAGCTGCAGGCTGGTGCCACCCGCCTCGACGACGTCTTCCGTGCCCTCAGCAGCGAAACCACGACACCGACTCTCGAAAGGCCGCAGCATGTTGGCGATCGCGCGTAGTGAGCTGATCCAGATCTTCCGGAACCGGCTGGTCATGGTCACGGGCCTGATCATCCCGTTGGCCGTCGGTGGGCTCTTCGTCTACCGGCACGAGGCATTCGCCGACGGGGCCAGCCTCGGTTACATCGCGGCGATCGTGCTCTTCACGGTGATGGCCTTCGGCCTCTACACCACCGCGGTGACCACCCTGGCTTCGCGGCGACAGAACCTGTTCCTCAAACGGCTGCGTTCCACCGCAGCGAGCGACGCCGAGATCCTGACAGGGCTCGTGCTGCCGATCACCGTCATCGCGCTCGGGCAGACGGTCGCGATCCTGGTCGTCCTCGGGGTGGTGGCCACCGCGCCGGTCGACATCCCGATCCTCGTCGTGGCGATCCTCGCCATCGCCGCCATGATGGTCGGCCTGGCGCTGGCCACGACCGGACTCACGAACTCTCCGGAGCACGCCCAGGTGACGACCCTGCCGGTGAGCCTGGTCGTGATCGCCGTCGCGAGCTGGGTGGGGATCACCGGCCTCGAGGACCTTGCCGTGCTCAAGCGTCTGCTCCCCGGGGGCTCGGCCACCCAGCTGGTCGTCAACGCCTGGGACGGCGGTGTCCCGGTTGTCGAGTCGCTGCCGCTCCTGGCGCCCACGCTGGGCTGGGTCGTCGCTGCCTTCGCGCTGGCATCGCGGTACTTCCGATGGGAGCCGCGCCGATGAGCACACCTCGGGTGCTCGGTGGCCGCTACGTGCTGGGCGAGGTCGTCGGACGCGGCGGGACGGCCGACGTCCACCGAGGACACGATCTCCGCTCGGGCGGCCAGGTCGCCGTCAAGGTGTTCCGTACGCATCTCGCACACGATCCCCTGGTGCTCTCCAGGCTCCGGCGTGAAGCGCGCCTGGTGGCAGGGCTCTGCCACCCCGCGATCGTCGCTCTCCTCGACACCGGATGCGAGGAGGTCGTCGGTGGCGGGGAGGGCAACGTACGCGTCCCGTTCCTCGTCATGGAGTACGTCCCCGGCTGGTCGCTGCGGGACATGCTCAAGCGCGGTGGCGTCTCGCTCGAGCGGGCGATCCGGTATCAGCTCGGGGTGCTCTCGGCACTGGAGTCCAGCCATCGGGCGGGCGTCGTCCACCGCGACATCAAGCCGGCCAACGTGATGATCACGCCGTCCGGCGCCGTCAAGGTCGTCGACTTCGGGATCGCGCGCGACAGTGGTGATCCGACCGCGACGATCACCCACGACCGGGCGTTCATGGGGACTCCCGTCTACCTCTCGCCGGAGCAGGCCCGCGGCGAGGTCGCGGACGTCCGCAGCGATCTGTACTCGGCGGGTTGCCTGTTCTACGAGATGCTGACCGGGCGGCCGCCCTTCGTCGCGGACGACCCGGTCTCTGTCGCCTACCAGCACGTCCACGAAGAACCACCGCGAATCACCGCCTACGACCACTCGCCGGCGCTCGGCGCCGTACTCGTCAAAGCACTCGCCAAAGCGCGAGAGGACCGTTTCCAGAGCGCCCGGGCGTTCGCGGATGCGCTCCAGTCAGCAGCGAAGGGCCTCATCGGCCACAAGGAAGGGAACGCATCATGGGCTTCATCACCGTCGGCAACGAGAACAGCACCCCGATCGAGCTGTACTACCAGGATCAGGGCACGGGACAGCCTGTCGTCCTCATCCACGGCTATCCGCTGAACGGTGACAGCTGGGAGAAGCAGACCCGCGAGCTGCTCGACCTCGGCTACCGCGTCATCACCTACGACCGTCGTGGGTTCGGCCGGTCCTCCAAGGTCGCCACCGGCTACGACTACGACACCTTCGCTGCCGACCTGAACGCCGTGCTCGAGACGCTCGACCTGCACGAGGTCATCCTGGTCGGGTTCTCGATGGGCACCGGTGAGCTCGCCCGCTATGTGGCGACGTACGGGACCGACCGCGTCGCGAGGCTTGCGTTCCTCGCCTCCCTCGAACCGTTTCTCGTGCAACGCGACGACAACCCCGAAGGCGTCCCGCAGGCGGTGTTCGACGGCATCATGGACGCGGCGAAGGCCGACCGGTACGCCTGGTTCACCCAGTTCTACGGAGACTTCTACAACCTCGACGAGAACCTTGGGTCGCGGATCAGCGAGGAAGTCGTCCGGGCGAGCTGGAACATCGCGGTCGGCAGTGCCCCCGTCGCGGCGTACGCGGTGGTCCCCAGCTGGATCGAGGACTTCCGAGGTGACGTCGCCGCGGTCCGCGACGCTGCTCTGCCGACGTTGATCCTCCACGGCACAGCCGACAACATCCTGCCGATCGATGCCACGGGTCGGCGATTCCGAGACCTTGTTCCGGACGCCGAGTACGTCGAGGTGGAAGGTGCGCCGCACGGTCTGTTGTGGACACATGCCGACGAGGTCAACGCCGCCCTTCGTACCTTCCTCGGCTGAGCGCTCGTGCGGTCACCGATCCCCGACTACCTCGCTGAGGCGCTCTCTCACGTCGTCTCGAACACGTCCGGCGCGCCGGCCGGGTACATCCCCGAGCTCGCCACGGCGGACCCTCGGTGTCTCGCCGCGGTCTTCGCCACCGTCGACGGCGAGGTCTACGGCGCCGGTGATGTCGACGCCCCGTTCACCATCCAATCGATCTCCAAGCCGTTCGTCTACGCGCTGGCCCTCGCCGATCGAGGCTTCGACGCGGTCCTGGACAAGGTCGGCGTCGAGCCATCCGGGGAGGCATTCAACGAGATCTCCCTCGAACCCGACTCCGGGCGTCCGCTCAACCCCATGATCAATGCCGGCGCGATCACCGCTCACTCGCTGACCGGAGCCGAAGGAATCGACCCGGCGGGGCGTATGGCGCGCGTGGTCGGCGGACTCTCGGCGTTCGCCGGCCGCCGGCTGGAGACCGACGAGTCGGTATGGGCGTCGGAGATGGAGCACGCGCACCGCAACCTGGCCATCGGGCACATGCTCCGCAGCCACGACATCCTCACCGATGATCCGCACACCGTCGTCGGGGGCTACACCCGCCAGTGCTCCCTGCTCGTCTCCGCCCGCGACCTTGCGGTGATGGCCGCGACCCTGGCCAACGGCGGAGTCAACCCCTGCTCGGGGGAGCGGGTCGTGCCTTCGCCGGTGGTCCGTCAGGTCCTCAGCGTCATGTCCACCTGCGGGATGTACGACGCCGCCGGTGACTGGGCCACCCAGGTCGGCATCCCGGCGAAGAGCGGGGTGGCGGGCGGGCTCATCGGTGCCCTTCCTGGTCAGATCGGCATCGCGACGTTCTCACCCCGGTTGGACCCGCACGGGAACAGCGTGCGCGGGGTGTCGCTGTTCGAACGGTTCTCGTCCGACATGGGCCTGCATCTGATGGAGGTTCCGCCCGCTGCTCGCGCGGTCGTACGGTCCAACCACGTCGTCGGTGCCGGGCAGGATGCGGTCCGGGTTCTCCAGCTTCAGGGCGGGATCCGCTTCGCCGGGGCCGAGAGGGTCGTACGAGAAGCCGTCGAAACCGTACGTGCCGAGTCGAGGGTCGCACTGGACCTCACCATGGTCTCGTCGATCGACGACGTGGCCCGGCGCATGCTGCTGGAGGTTGCGCGGCGGCTCACGCTCGAGGGTCGTCATGTATACCTCGTCGACCCGGACTCGATCCTTCCCGACCCAGACCCTGGAGACGGCGGCCAGGTCGTCGTCGTCGCCGACCTCGACGAGGTCGCCGGGGTCGGCGACGATCGCTGACGCGACCGGTCAGCCCCGGTCGAAGTCGTCGTCGAGAGCGACCTCCCAGGCCTGCTCCACCTGGTCGGCCTCGGCGGCATCCGCGTCGGGGTCGACCTCGTCGACGTCCACCCGGGGCGTGGGATCCAGCTCCGGGTCCGGTGTCAGACGCTCCTCCGGCCCGTCGTCGTCGAGCGGGGCTTCGGTATCGTAGGACTCGCTCTCGAAGTCAGACATGCGCCACCTCCGTCGTCGGATACCTCCGATGGTGCGTCAGCCCCGCCGACAGCACAACTGCCGGCAGGCGTCCGGATTGGGGATGGGTCGCGGCCGCTGATACGCTGGACGTTGCCGTCAGATCGGCCACGGATCCAGAGTGCCCGGGTGAACATGCCCCGGCGCGCCGTGCAACGACCAAAGGAGACCGCGTGAGCGCGACCAAGACGTACACCCCTGCCGAGATCAAGGACGTCGACCGCAAGGACATCATCGCGGAGTTCGCGACGACCGAGGGCGACACCGGTTCTCCGGAGGTCCAGGTCGCTCTCCTGACGGCGCGCATCGCGCACCTGACGGAGCACCTCAAGACGCACAAGCACGACCACCACAGCCGGCGCGGCCTGCTGCTGATGGTCGGCCAGCGTCGCCGCCTCCTGAACTACCTCCAGAAGAACGACATCGCCCGCTACCGAAGCCTCATCGAGCGCCTCGGCCTGCGCCGTTGATCATGAGACGAGCGGCCCCTCCGCCAAGGACGGGCCGCTCGTCTCATCGTTCCTGACCACAACTCCACATCGCACGACCGCAAGCAGACGGAGCAGCACACGGGGCGACGCTCGGTCCTCGGTAGTGGCCCGCGGATGGCGCTGTACGACACCTCGTACGCCGCACTTCGCGGACCTCGATCGAAGACCGGCGCCCCCGGGGCCGATGGCGCACCCAGACGGTGCGCACGCCCGCTCGCGTGACTGCTCCGCGAGACGCACGCGCAGGATGCGCGTGAGAAAGGGGTACCCATGACGGGACCCGAGATCCACTCCACCACTGCTGTCATCGACAACGGCCGCTTCGGCAAGCGGGAGATCCGCTTCGAGACCGGTGTGCTGGCTCGCCAGGCCGGCGGTGCTGTCACCGCCTTCCTCGACGACGACACGATGCTGCTGTCGACGACGACCGCTGGGAAGCACCCGAAGGACCACTTCGACTTCTTCCCGCTCACGGTCGACGTCGAGGAGCGCATGTACGCCGCGGGTCGCATCCCCGGCTCGTTCTTCCGGCGTGAGGGACGGCCGAGCGAGGACGCGATCCTCACCTGCCGCCTCATCGACCGCCCGCTGCGCCCGACCTTCAAGAAGGGTCTGCGCAACGAGGTGCAGGTCGTCATCACCGTGATGGCACTCAACCCCGACGTCGCCTACGACGTCCTCGCGATCAACGCCGCGTCGGCCTCGACGCAGATCTCGGGCCTGCCGTTCTCCGGCCCCATCGGTGGCGTGCGGGTCGCGCTCATCGACGGCCAGTGGGTCGCGTTCCCGAAGCACTCCGAGCTCGAGAACGCCGTGTTCGACATGGTCGTCGCGGGCCGCATCGCCGGTGACGACGTCGCGATCATGATGGTCGAGGCCGAGTCGACCGAGGTCACGTGGGAGCTCGTCCGCGGCGGCGCCACCGCGCCCACCGAGGAGATCGTGGCCGAGGGCCTCGAGGCTTCCAAGCCGTTCATCCGCACGCTGTGCGAGGCGCAGGCCGCGCTCGCCGCGTCGGCAGCCAAGCCGGTGCAGGAGTTCCCGGTCTTCCTCGACTACCAGGACGACGCCTACGACGCGGTCGAGGCGGCTGCCTCCGAGGACCTGCGTCAGGCGCTCACCATCGCCGGCAAGGCGGAGCGCGAGGAGCGTCTCGACGCCATCAAGGCCGACGTCCTCGACAAGCTCGGCGAGCAGTTCGAGGGTCGCGAGAAGGAGCTCGGCGCGGCTGTCCGTGCGGTCACCAAGAAGCTCGTCCGCCAGCGCGTGCTCACCGACAAGATCCGCATCGACGGTCGCGGACTCGCCGACATCCGTACGCTGCACGCCGAGGTCGGCACGATCCCGCGCGTCCACGGCTCGGCGCTGTTCGAGCGCGGCGAGACGCAGATCCTCGGCGTCACGACGCTCAACATGCTGACGATGGAGCAGAAGCTCGACACGCTCTCGCCCGAGCGCGCCCGTCGCTACCTGCACAACTACAACTTCCCGCCGTACTCGACCGGTGAGACCGGTCGTGTCGGTTCGCCGAAGCGGCGCGAGGTCGGTCACGGCGCCCTCGCCGGCCGTGCGCTCATGCCGGTGCTGCCGGCTCGCGAGGAGTTCCCCTACGCGATCCGTCAGGTCTCCGAGGCGCTCAGCTCCAACGGCTCCACCTCGATGGGCTCGGTCTGCGCCTCGACGATGGCGCTGCTCAACGCCGGTGTGCCGCTGCGCGCCCCGGTCGCGGGCATCGCGATGGGTCTGATCTCGGGCGAGGTCGACGGCAAGACGGAGTTCGTCACGCTGACCGACATCCTCGGCGCCGAGGATGCCTACGGCGACATGGACTTCAAGGTCGCCGGCACGCGCGAGTTCGTCACCGCCCTGCAGCTCGACACCAAGCTCGACGGGATCCCGGCGTCGGTGCTCGCAGGTGCGCTGACCCAGGCTCGCGACGCGCGGTTCACGATCCTCGACGTCATGAACGAGGCCATCTCGACTCCGGACGAGATGTCGCTCTACGCGCCGCGGATCATCACGATCCACATCCCGGTCGACAAGATCGGTGAGGTGATCGGCCCCAAGGGCAAGGTCATCAACCAGATCCAGGACGACACGGGTGCGCAGATCACGCTCGAGGACGACGGCACCGTCTACGTCGGCGCAGAGTCGGGCGAGGCAGCAGAGGCCGCCCGTGCGGCGATCAACGCCATCGCCAACCCGACGATGCCCGAGATCGGCGAGCGCTACCTCGGCACGGTCGTCAAGACGACCAACTTCGGCGCGTTCGTCTCGCTGATGCCGGGCAAGGACGGCCTGCTGCACATCAGCAAGCTGCGTGACCTCAACGACGGCAAGCGTGTCGAGAACGTCGACGACGTCGTCAAGGTCGGCCAGAAGGTCATGGTCTCCATCGCCGAGATCGACGACCGCGGCAAGCTGTCGCTGATCCCCGTCGTGGAGGGCTCGTCCTCGGACGAGGCTCCCGCCGAGGGCGCGGACACCGCCGCGAAGGCCGACAGCGCTTCGTGACCGTCCTGCTCGACCCGGACCAGAGCCCGGGCACCACACGCACCCTCCTGACCGAAGGCGGACTCGTCCGCCGGACGGTCCTCAAGGGTGGGCTGCGTGTGGTGACCGAGGCCATGCCGGGCGTGCGGACGGCCACCATCGGCATCTGGGTCGGGGTCGGGTCTCGCGACGAGGCCCCGACCCTGTCCGGTGCGTCGCACTTCCTGGAGCACCTGCTCTTCAAGGGGACGAGCACGCGATCGGCCCTGGACATCTCCGCCGCCCTCGACGCGGTCGGTGGAGAGATGAACGCCTTCACCGGCAAGGAGTACACGTGCTACCACGCACGCGTACTCGACGACGACCTGCCGCTGGCCGTCGACGTGCTCGCCGACATGGTGACCGACTCGCTCATCACCACCGAGGACGTCGAGGCTGAGCGCGACGTCATCCTCGAAGAGATCGCCATGAACGAGGACGACCCGGACGACGTCGTCCACAACCTGGCGACGTCGCTCGCCTGGGGACCCACGCCGCTCGGTCGCCCGGTCGCCGGTGACCCCGGCACGATCCGCGAGCTGACACGCCCGCAGATCCTGCGTTACTACCGCCGCCGCTACGTGCCGTCGGCGATGGTGGTCTCCGTCGCCGGCAACGTCGACCACGAGCGGGTCGTCGAGCAGGTCGCGCAGGCGTTCGGCCGGGTGCTCGCCATCGCCGGTGACGCCGGTCCCGCCGCCGTCCGCAGGGGCGGCGGCCGTACGCGGTTCCGGCGCGCTCGCGGCCTCGTGGCCCGGCCGACCGAGCAGGCCAACGTCGTCGCGGCGCTGCCCGGCGTGCAGCGCGGAGACGACCGCCGGCACGCTCTCGGCGTGGTCAACGCGGTGCTCGGAGGGGGCATGTCCTCCCGCCTGTTCCAAGAGATCCGCGAGAAGCGCGGCCTCGCGTACTCGGTCTACTCGTTCGGCGCCAGCTACGCCGACGCCGGCATGCTCGGCGTCTACGCGGGGTGCGCGCCGGGCAAGCTCGGCGACGTGCTCAAGGTCGTCCGCGACGAGCTCGGCACGTTCGCCGAGCGCGGACCGACCGCCGAGGAGCTCGAGCGCGGCAAGGGACAGCTCAAGGGGAGCGTGGTGCTCGGGCTCGAGGACCCCGCCTCGCGGATGAGCCGCATCGCCAAGGCCGACCTCCTCCACGGCGAGCTGGCCGGCATCGACGACCTGCTCGCCAGCATCGACGCCGTGACGCTCGACGACGCGCGCGAGGTGGCCCTGATGTTCGCCGGCAAGCCCGCCCTCGCGGTGGTCGGCCCGTTCGAGTCGCTGGACGACCTGGACTGACCTGGCGCGGCCACCGCAGCGTCAGGCGTGCCCTGCTACCAGCTGCGTACCCGCCCGACCGCGACGCGCAGCGTGGTCGAGTAGGACTCCGCGAAGGACTCCGCCGTGGAGCCGAGCCCGGAGATCTGGTTGCCGTACTTGCCGGTGTAGGCGGCCCACGTCTCGTCCGGCATGGTCTCCTCGATGGTCGCCGTCCCGTTGAGGACGACGACGTCGTTGCCTGCGCGGTCGCTGTTGAGGTTGAGCGCGACGTGCGGATTGGCGGCGAGGTGCGCGATCTTGGCGCCCTCGGGCCGGCTCCGGATCCACAGCGCGCCGTCGTGCCAGACGAACCAGACGGGTGTGGGTGTCGGCTCCCCGGCCGCGTTCACGGTCGTCAGCCAGACGACGAGGTCCTCGGCCAGCCGTTCGGTGACCGCGGCGGGGATCGTGGGCGCGAAGCTCATGGTCCACCGTAACGTGAGGGGGACCCGCGGGTGCGGCGCGAGACCAGCCACGGTTCGATGGACCCATGCACGACGTCACCGATCAACCGCCGGTCTGGGCCACTCCCGTCGACGAGGTCCTGGAGGGACTCGGGACGTCGCGCGACGGGTTGACCGACGCCGAGGCCGAGCGGCGGCTCGCCGAGGTGGGTCCCAACCGTCTGCCGCCGCCCGAGCCGACCCCGTGGTGGAAGCGGGTGGTCGCTCAGTTCGAGGACACGTTGATCTACATCCTCCTGGCGTCCGCGGCAGCGAAGGCCGTCCTGGAGGACTGGGTCGACTTCACGGTGATCCTGGCGGTCGCGGTCATCAACGCCGCGATCGGCCTGATCCAGGAAGGCCGGGCCGAGAAGGCATTGGCCGGCATCCGCACGATGCTGAGCGTGCAGGCCGACGTACGCCGTGACGGTGGCTGGCGTCGTGTGGACGCCGAAGCGCTCGCCCCCGGCGACGTCGTACGCCTCCGGGGCGGCGACAAGGTCCCCGCCGACCTGCGGCTCCTGGCGGCCTCGAACCTCCAGGTCGAGGAGTCCGCGCTCACCGGCGAGTCCGTGCCCTCCAGCAAGGACGTCGACGTCGTGGCCGCGGATGCAGGGGTGGGGGACCGCGCCGACATGGTCTTCTCCGGGACGCTCGTGACGCAGGGGAGCGGGCTCGGGGTCGTGACGGCGACCGGTCAGAGCACCGAGGTCGGCAGGATCCAGACCCTCGTCGACGAGGTCGAGCCGCTCGAGACCCCGCTGAGTCGCCAGCTCGACGCGTTCGGCAAGGCGTTGGCGCTGCTGATCGCCGTCATGGCGGTTGTGATGGTGCTCGTCGGCCGCCTCGTGCACGACTTCGACATCCCCGAGCTCGTGTCGGCGACGATCGGGTTCGCGGTCGCGGCCGTCCCGGAGGGTCTCCCCGCGCTGGTCACCATCATCCTCGCCCTCGGCGTCCAGCAGATGGCGCGGGAGCGGGCGATCACCCGCAAGCTCCCGGCCGTCGAGGCGCTCGGCTCGGTGACGACGATCTGCTCCGACAAGACCGGCACGCTCACCAAGAACGAGATGACGGCCCGCACCGTGGTGACGCGCGCGGCGGCGTACGAGGTCACCGGCATCGGGTACGCCCCGGACGGCGAGATCCGTGACGGCGGCGCGCCCGTGCGGTGCGAGGAACGCCCCGACCTCGCCGAGCTGGTGACCGTGATGGCGCGCTGCAACGACGCCGTCGTTCGCCGCGACGGGGACGACTGGACGCTCGTCGGGGTCCCGACGGACGGTGCGCTGCGGACGCTGGCTCTCAAGGCGTCCTTCGACGACCCGGGCGGCAGGCGCCTCGACGTGGTGCCCTTCGACTCCCAGACCAAGTACATGGCGACGCTCGACCGAGCGGCTGACGGCAGTCTGCAGGTGTCGGTCAAGGGTGCACCCGACCGTATCCTCGACCGCTGTGGCTCCCAGCGTGGCGCAGACGGGTCGACCGAGCCCCTCGACCGCGAGTGGTGGTCGGAGCGGATCGAGGACCTGGGCAGCCAAGGTCTGCGGGTCCTGGCTGCGGCGGTCGGCGCGCCTCGGCCCGGCGAGGAGGCCCTGAGCGACGAGGACGTCAGCCAGGGCTTGGAGGTGGTCGGCCTGGTCGGGATCGTCGACCCGCCACGCCCGGAGGCCGTCGCCGCGATCGAGAAGTGCCACCGTGCCGGGATCCGGGTCAAGATGATCACCGGTGACCACGCGGGTACGGCGCTCGCCATCGGGCGCGAGATGGGCATCGTGGAGGGTGAGGGGGTCGGTGTCCTGACCGGCGCCGAGCTCGAGGCGATGAGCACCACGCAGCTGCGGGAGGCCGTGCTGGAGGTCGACATCTATGCGCGGACGAGCCCGGAGCACAAGATCCGGATCGTCTCCGCCCTCCAGCACCACCGCGAGGTCGTCGCCATGACCGGTGACGGTGTCAACGACGCCCCTGCGCTCACCCAGGCCGACGTCGGGGTGGCGATGGGGATCAAGGGGACGGAGGCGACGAAGGAGGCGGCCGACGTCGTCCTGGCCGACGACAACTTCGCGACCATCGAGAAGGCGGTCGAGGAGGGCCGGCGGATCTACGACAACGTCCGCAAGTCGGTGCTGTTCCTCCTGCCGACCAACGGGGCGCAGGCCCTCGTGATGCTGGTGGCCGTCGTCTTCGGCATGACCCTGCCTCTCGAGCCGGTGCAGGTCCTGTGGATCAACATGGTGACCGCCGTGACCCTGTCGTTGGCCCTCGCCTACGAGAAGGCAGAGCCCGGGATCATGGACCGGCGTCCGCGCGACCCGGGTGCCTCGGTCGTCGACCTCGCCTACGGCTGGCGGATCGCGGTCGTGTCGGTCCTCATCGGCGGAGCGGCGCTGCTCGTGTTCACCACCACCTACGACGCCGGGTTGTCGCTGGACGAGGCCAGGACGGCGGCCGTCACGATGTTGGCTCTCGGCCAGCTCGCGTACCTGTTCAACAGCCGCTACCTCGACGCCTCGAGCCTGACGACGAGGGCGCTGCGCGGAAACCCCGCGGTCTGGATCTCTTCCGCGGCGATGGTCCTCGCCCAGATCGGCTTCGTCTATCTGCCGTTCATGAACACCTGGTTCGAGTCGGCACCGATCGGTCTCGACGTGTGGGGCTACACCGCGGCGCTGGCGATCGCGGTGTTCCTCCTCGTGGAGGTCGGCAAGGCGGTGGACCGCTGGCGAGGCGTCCATGGTGAGATCGGCGGATGATCCCCTCCTACGACGACGCGGTCGCGCTGGACGCGGCCGACCCGCTGTCGCGATTCCGCGAGGAGTTCCTCCTCGCCGAGGACCCGGTCGCCTACCTCGACGGCAACTCGCTCGGTCGACCACCGCGGCGGACCCTCCAGCGCGTGGAGGACGTCCTGCACCGCCAGTGGGGCGAGCGCCTGATCCGGAGCTGGGAGGAGGGGTGGCTGGAGCTTCCTGAGCAGGTCGGCGACCGCCTGGCGGCGGCGTGCCTCGGGGCCGCCCCCGGACAGACCGTGATCGCCGAGTCGACGTCGGTCAACCTCTTCAAGGTGCTCCACGCCGGCTGCGACCTGAGGCCGGACCGCGACGAGATCGTCGCCGCAGACGTGGACTTCCCCACCGACCGCTATCTCGTCGACTCCGTGGCGGCCTCGCGCGGGATGACCGTGCGATGGCTGTCCCCCGACGTGGTCGAGGGTGTCACCGAGGACGAGCTGCGAGCGGTGCTCTCCGACCGTACGGCGCTGGTGGTGCTGAGCCACGTCGACTACCGCTCGGGCGCGCTCCTCGACCTGCCGGCGACCACGGCGCTGGTCCACGAGGTCGGCGCGCTGGCGATCTGGGACCTGTGCCACTCCGCGGGCGTCGTCCCCGTGGGCCTCGACACGCACGGCGTCGACCTGGCCGTCGGCTGCACGTACAAGTACCTCAATGCCGGACCGGGCGCGCCTGCCTTCCTCTACGTCGCGCAGCGGCACCTGGGGACCGTGCGGCAGCCGATCACCGGGTGGTGGAGCACCGCGGACCGCTTCGCGATGGGACCGACGTACGATCCCGACCGGTCGATCCGGGCGATGCTGTCCGGCACCGCGTACGTCCCTGGCATCGCCGCCGTCGACGCGTCGGTCTCGCTGGTCGCCGAGGCGGGGATCGACGCTCTCCGCACGAAGGCGGTCGCCCTCACGCAGATGTGCGTCGAGCTCGCCGACGCGTGGCTCGTCCCGCACGGCTTCGTCGTCGCGTCACCACGTGACCCGGCGCGGCGCGGGGCCCATGTCACGGTGCAGGGTCCCCAGGCTCGTGAGGTCGCTGCCTCGATGTACGCGGCCGCCGTCATCCCGGACTTCCGGAACCCCGACATGATCAGGCTCGGTCTCTCGCCGCTCACCACCTCCTACGCCGAGCTCTGGACGGCGATGGACATCACCCGCGAGATCGTCGGGGCCCTCTGAGCGGTCGGAGCCACCCCGCTCGGTGGCGTAGTCTGGAGTCACCGGTTCGACGAGCTCGCCCCCGAGCACGCCGCCGGCCGACCGAGAGCTGGTGCCTCGTGAGCGACCAACCCGAACCTGCTGCGACGACCACACCCGGACGCAGCCGCCGCCCCCAGCGAGACCTGAGCCGGATGGGCCTGAGCCACGACCGGCCCGAGCGTCCGCGCGTCTTCGCGTGGTGCCCCGGACCGGGCCGCACCTGTGCGCCGATCCTGGCCGCTCTGCGCGAGGCCGGGGTCGACTGCTGGATCGGCTCCCGTCGCGAGCCCGTCGGCAACTTCGAGGTCTCCCACCTCGAGGCCGACACCGATCAGGTCCGCAGCATCATCGCTTCGGTCGATCCCGACGCGGTCCCGCTGACCGTCGGACGCTGACGCGCCCCGGCCGCTTCGGCGGCCGGACGTGCAGAACCCCCGCACCCAGAGAGGGAGCGGGGGTTCTGCGGGTTCGAGACCCGATTCAGTCGGGTGTCAGAGCGGCCGGATGTTGGCGGCCTGCAGACCCTTGGGGCCCTGCTCGACGTCGAACTCGACCTTCTGGTTCTCCTCGAGCGAGCGGAAGCCCGAAGCAGCGATCGCGCTGAAGTGCGCGAACACGTCCTCGCCGCCGCCGTCGGGGGCGATGAAGCCGAAGCCCTTGTCGGCGTTGAACCACTTGACGGTACCTGTAGCCATGTTTCTCTCCTTCGGTCGTGCGCACGCTGTGTTAGCGAGCGACTGGTGTCGCGAGCACATCAACCTGGGAAAGAACGTTCCTCGCGAGCGAGGTCCAGATTCGAATCTGCGGCAATGACGTCATGCAACATCTCCGACGCTATCACCTCCTGGTTAACCGGTGGTGTCACCGCCCCGTCCTGGCCGGGTGAAGTCGGATGAGACGGGCGGTGCTGCTCTCGTCCATCTCGGCCACACCGTCGCGCGACTTGACGAAGTCGGAGAAGGAGCGGTAGCCCAGGGACTTCTCGTTGAAGGACGGATCCATCCGCTTCATCTGGCTCTTGACCGCGGAGCTGTGGAGCCAGTCAGCGTCGTCCTTCTCGTGGCCAAGACGCAGCGCGCGCTCGAGGAGACGTGTCGCCAGGTCCTGGGCGTCCTCGGGCTCGGTCTCGACGGCGTCGTCCGATCCCGGCTCGGCGAAGAGGGGCACCGTGGATCGTGCGGCCGCCTTGAGCGGGGCCTTCTTGGCGGCAGGCGCGCTGGGCTCCTCGGTGGCGGGCTCGGCCGATGCCGTCTGGGCGGACTTGGAGGTGCGCTTGCGGGTGGAGCCTCGCGCAGGCTTGTCCGGCGCCGGGGGAGGGGCCTCGACACCGGGAAGTGAGTCGTCCGTCACCATCTCGTCGCACGCCGCGGCGAGCGACTTGCTCGTCGAGCCGGCCACCCCGACACCGACGACGTAGCGGCCCAGCCGCTTGCACCGCTGCGCGAGCGCGATGTAGTCGGAGTCGCCGGCGACGATCACGACGTGCGTGAGGTCGGGCAGACGGAACATGTCCTCCACGGCGTCGACCGCCAGGCGGATGTCAGCACCGTTCTTGCCGTAGGCCGCTGCCGGGAAGAGCTGGACCAGGTCCACGGCGCGGCTCACGAGCTGCCCGCGGTACTCCGCGTTGACCGGCGCCGACCAGTCGGCGTAGGCCCGTGTGAGGACCAGCGTGCCGAACGACGACGCGAAGTCGATGATGGCGCCGACGTCGACGGTCGCCCGTGCCAGCTTCTCGGTGACCTCACTGTCGGCGGCGGTCTCGTTGGTCGAGAACGCCCGCGCCTTGTCGCGCTGGAACTGGTTGCGTCCGTTCACCTGGTCGTACCGGGAGATGACGATGTTGTCGAAGTCGATGTAGACGGCGACGCGGGTTGCGCCCGGTTCAGGCATGCCTGCTCTTTCTGTCGGTGACGCGGGTGCGTCTCGTACACAGTCTGCCGGACGCTGCCGCCGTGCGGACGATGAGAGGATCGGCACATGAGTGAGATCACGGTCGGGGTGCTGGGCGCGCAGGGGCGGATGGGGTCGGAGTCGGTGCGTGCACTCGAGGCGGCGGACGGCATCTCGGTGGTGGCGAGGATCGACGCCGACGAGCCCCTCGAGCAGCTCGTCGAGGCCGGTGCGACCGTCGCGGTGGACTTCACCAGCCCCGACGTCGTGATGGACAACCTGCGGTTCTGCGTCGGCCACGGGATCCACGCGGTCGTCGGTACGTCGGGCTTCGACGACGCCCGGATCGCCGAGGTCCGCGACCTTGTCGAGGCGTCACCCGGAGTCGGCGTGCTCATCGTGCCCAACTTCTCGATCGGTGCGGTGCTGATGATGCGGTTCGCCCGCGTCGCCGCGCCCTACTTCGAGTCGGTCGAGATCGTCGAGCTGCACCACCCGGACAAGGTCGACGCACCTTCTGGCACCGCGACCAGGACGGCGGAGCTGATCGCCGCGGCGCGGGCGGAGGCCGGGACGCCCCCGGTGCCGGACGCGACGACCTCCGACCCCCTCGGAGCCCGGGGAGCCGTCGTCGACGGGATCCACGTCCACGCCGTCCGTGCCCGTGGCCTGGTCGCGCACCAGGAGGTCGTGCTCGGTGACGCCGGCGAGACGTTGACGATCCGGCACGACTCCGTCCACCGTGAGTCGTTCATGCCCGGCGTGGTGGCGGGAGTGCGTGGCGTGGTGGACCGTCCCGGGCTGACGGTCGGTCTGGACAGAGTGCTCGGACTCGAGTGAGCGCTGCTGCTCAGATCAGCCTGACGAGAGCGGCGGTGAGCGCCGCACCGGCGACGACGACGAGGAACGGCGCCCGGAGCAGGAGCAGCCCCACCGCGACGCCGACACCGGCGACGCGGGCGTCGAGCACGAGGGCCTGACCGTCGGCGAACGCCTGGACCGCGACGAGGGCGCCGAGGAGCCCCACGGGGATCAGCGCCGCGACCCGCACCGTCAGCGGCCGCTCGAGGACACGGTCGGGCACCGACAGGCCGGCCAGCTTGAGCGCGTAGCAGGCGAGCGACGCGACGATCACGGCCCACCAGATCACGACGTGCCCTCCTCGGGCTCGTCACGGTGGTGACGGTGCTCGTGCGGGTCGTCCGCGTGCTCGAGAGCGTCGGCGACCTCGGCCTCGCTGGTGCGGCGGGTGAGCCACAGACCGACGAGCACGGCGACTGCACCGCCGACGATGATCGGCGCCCCCGCCGGCGTCAGCGGCACCGTCCCGATCGCCACCAGCGCTCCCACCGCCGCGACCAGCCGTTGGGGCCAGGCGGTGAGCCGGGGCCACAGCAGCGCCAGGAACGCAGCGGCGACCGCGGCGTCGAGCCCGTACGTGCGGGGGTCGCCGAGCGCGTTGCCGGCCAGGGCCCCGAGGAACGTCATGAGGTTCCACAGCACGAAGATCGACGTGCCCGTGACGTAGAAGCCGATGCGGGCGTGCCGGTCGGTCTCGCGCGCGACCCCCATCGCGGTCGACTCGTCGATGACCAGCTGTGCGGTCACCAGCCGCCGCCAGCCGCGCACGCGCAGCCGCGGTGCGAGACCCAGCCCGTAGAACGTGTTGCGGCTGCCGAGGAGGAAGGCGGTGACCCCTCCCGTGACCGGGTTCCCGCCGGCGGCGACCACGCCGGCGAACGCGAACTGGGAGGCTCCGCTGAACATCAGCAGCGACAGCACGCAGGTCTGGGCCACGGTCAGCCCTGATGCGGTGCCGATGGCGCCGAAGGAGATGCCGTACACACCGGTGGCGAGGCCGACACCGAGGGAGTCGACGACGACGCTGCGGTCGCTGGGAGCGGGGACCTCAGCCGACATGCTGCGCGTGCCAGTCGAGGAGAGGGGTGAGCGTGCGCCAGTCGTCGGCCACCCGGGTGGCGAGCCCGGGAGTCTCCATCCAGCCCGGTGTGCCGTACCAGCGCATGAGCGTCAGCGTGTTGTGGCGCAGGAGATCGATGCGCGGATGGTCCGCCGGCCAGCCTCGCGGCCGGGTCTTGACCCGGTCACCACCGACCTCGAAACCCTTCGCGACCAGCGAGTCGATCAGCCGCTCGAGCGCGGAGCCCTTGCGTGGGTCGTCCACCGCCTGGCGGAACCGGTGCTTGCGGTCCGCCGTGGCGTCGTACCAGCCGGCGCCCACCCTGACGCCGGAGGCGTCGATCTGGACGTAGTAGCCGGTGGCCGGCGACGTCGAGACGAACGCGCCCTGGTGGGTCTTGTACGGCGTCTTGTCGGCACTGAAGCGGACGTCGCGATAGGGGCGGAACACCTTCGCGGGGCCGAACTCGTCGGCCAGCACCGCCGTGAGGGCCAGCATGGGACGCCGTAGGAGCGTCTCGTAGTCGTCCTTGCGGGCGGTCCAGAAGGTGCGCGAGTTGTCGTTCTCGAGGTCTTCGTAGAAGTCGGCCGCCGCGACGGAGAACCCGACCGGGCCGTGGTCGCCGTCAGTCACCGTCACCCCCGAGGGTGGTGTGGAGCCTCACCTGCTTGAGCCGGACGCTGCCGTCGCCGACGGGGTCGACCTCACGGTGAGCGCCGTCGGGAGCCCACCCCGTGCTCGCGACGAAGGCGCGCAGGGCGTCGTCGCGGGCGTCGAGCCACATGGTCGCCCGGGTGAACCGGTCGGCCCGAAGGGTGTCGGCCGCCGCCTGGAGGAGCCGGGAGGCGTGACCGGTACGCCGGTGGTCGGGCGAGACCGTCAGCTCGCTCACCTCGCCGTCGGCGACCGGGTCGGCGTCGTCGTCGGTCGAAGGGCCCGTCACGGTGAACCCGCGGACGGTGCTGTGCTCCAGGGCGACGAGGACCCGGTTGCGTGCGTCGCCGGGACGGTCCAGGGAGGCGGCCCACTTCTCGGCGAAGAGCTCGGGCACGACCTGCTCGAGGAGCTCGGGAGGCAGCACGTCGGCGTAGCGCTCGCGCCACGCCGCGGCCTGGAGCGTCGCGATGGCGTCGGCGTCGGCGCTCCACGCGATCCGGACGCTGGTGTCGGCAGTGGTCACGCCTGCGATTGTGTCAGGTCGGTGCCGTAGCGTGACCACGTGCGCGCCTACCTCGACCTCGTCCAGCGGATCCTCGACGACGGCGTCCGCAAGGACGACCGCACCGGCACCGGCACGCTCAGCGTGTTCGGTCACCAGATGCGGTTCGACCTGCGTGAGGGGTTCCCCCTGGTCACCACCAAGAAGGTGCACGTGAGGTCGGTGGTCGCCGAGCTGCTGTGGTTCATCGCCGGCAGCACCAACACCGCCTACCTCAAAGAGAACGGCGTCTCGATCTGGGACGAGTGGGCTGACGAGCAGGGTGAGCTGGGCCCGATCTACGGCTACCAGTGGCGGTCCTGGCCGACGCCCGACGGCCGCCACGTCGACCAGCTCCAGGGCGTGGTCGACGCCATCGTGGGCGACCCCGACTCGCGCCGCCACATCGTGAGCGCCTGGAACGTCTCCGACCTCCCCGACATGGCGCTGGCGCCGTGCCACACGATGTTCCAGTTCTACGTCGCGCCTGGGGCCGACGGGGGCCCGGGCCGTCTGTCGTGCCAGCTCTACCAGCGATCCGGCGACGTCTTCCTCGGAGTGCCCTTCAACATCGCCTCGTACGCGCTCCTCACGCACATGGTCGCCCAGGTGACCGGCCTCGAGGTGGGCGACTTCGTCCACACGCTGGGTGACGCGCACCTCTACGTCAACCACCTCGACCAGGCGCGTGAGCAGCTCACGCGCGAGCCGCGCCCGCTGCCGCAGCTCGAGCTCGACCCGGGCGTCACCTCGATCGACGGCTTCACCCTCGACGCGGTCACGGTCACCGGCTACGACCCCCACCCGGCCATCAAGGCCCCCATCGCCGTATGACGCTCGATCCGGGCAGCGACGACGACACAGGGCGCGGCGGCCACCGTGCCCGCATCACGCTCGTCGCCGCCGTCGGGACCAACGGCGTGATCGGTCGAGACGGTGGTCTGCCGTGGCCCCCGACCGGTGATCTCGCTCAGTTCAAGGCGCTCACCACCGGCCACGTCCTGGTGATGGGTCGCAAGACGTGGGACTCGATCGGGCGGCCGCTCCCGCACCGCACCTCCGTCGTGGTGACGCGGCGCACGGGCTGGAAGGGACCGGACGAGGTCGTCGTCAGCCACGACGTGGACGGCGCACTCGACCTGGCATCCGAGCTGGACGACGAGGTCTTCGTCATCGGAGGGGAGCAGCTCTACGCGCAGTCCCTCTCGAGAGCAGATCGCATGGTCCTCACGCACGTCGACGCCGCCCCGCCTGGCGATGCCTGGTTCCCCGAGGTCGACTGGTCGCAGTGGCGCGAGGCCCAGACCGTGCCCTACGAGGGCTACCGGATCGTGACGTACGAGCGGGTGTGACCCAGATCACACGAGACAGTTCCCGATCAGGTGTAACACCGACGAGGGCTTCGACGATCTCCCCAGTGTCCCGGTCCTGTCCGGGCCCCCGAACGGACAGGATCGGGACATTCCATGTCCGCTTCCGGAGCCGGCGGCCGGTGCGGCGCTCGGTGTGTGGCGCCGGGAGCACAGCGCCACCCAGGCGGTAGCGTGGTCCACATGACCTCACCGCTCGCTTCTCCTGCGGCCCCGTTCGGCCGGGTGCTGACGGCCATGGTGACTCCGTTCGCCCCCGACGGCGCCCTCGACCTCGACGCCGCCGCCAAGCTGGCCTCGTACCTCGTCGACCAGGGCTCCGACGGTCTCGTGGTCAGCGGCACCACCGGCGAGTCACCCACGACCAACCCGGAAGAGGACGGTCAGCTCCTGACGGCGGTCCTCGAGGCCGTAGGAGACCGTGCGTCGGTCGTCGCCGGCGTGGGCAACAACGACACCCGCGCGTCGGCCCGCCTCGCCCGCCAGGCCGCGGCCGCAGGTGCTCACGGGATGCTTCTCGTCTCGCCGTACTACAACAAGCCGCCGCAGGCCGGGCTCGTCCGCCACTTCACGACCGTCGCCGACGCCGGCGGCGGCGTGCCTGTGATGCTGTACGACATCCCCAGCCGCTCGGTCGTCCGCATCTCCACCGAGACCTACGCCGAGGTCGCCCAGCACGAGGCGATCGTGGCCGTGAAGGACGCCGTCGGCGACCTCGCCGGCGGTGCTGCCGTGATGCGTGACACCGGGCTCGCGCTCTATTCGGGCGACGACGCCCTCAACCTCGCATGGCTCGTCACCGGCGCCGCCGGCGTGGTGTCGGTGGTCAGCCACGTCGCCGCGGCGGAGTACGCCGCGATGGTGCGCGCGGTCGACGACGGCCGCCTCCGTGACGCCCGTGCGATCAACGAGCAGCTGCTCGACGTGGTGGCCGCTGTCATGCCGCCAAGCTCCCAAGGCGCGATCATGTCCAAGGCAGCGTTGCAGCTGCTGGGTGTGATCGACGACCGGACTACGCGTTCGCCCTACGTGGACGCGACTGACGAGCAGGTGGCCGAGCTGGCACGCGTGCTGCGTGACGCCTCCCTGCTGAAGGACTGATAAATGAGCCATCCTCATCCCGAGCTCGGCGCACCGCCGGAGCTCCCCGCCGACGGGCTGCGCATCATCGCGCTCGGCGGTCTCGGCGAGATCGGTCGCAACATGACCGTCTTCGAGCACGCCGGCAAGCTCCTCATCGTGGACTGCGGCGTCCTCTTCCCCGAGGACCACCAGCCAGGTGTCGACCTGATCCTGCCCGACTTCTCGCCGATCCGGCACCGTCTCGACGACATCGTCGCGATCGTCTTGACCCACGGTCACGAGGACCACATCGGTGGCGTCCCGTACCTCCTGCGCGAGCGCGGCGACATCCCGCTCGTCGGATCGCGGCTGACGCTCGCCCTGGTCGACTCGAAGCTCCGCGAGCACCGTCTCAAGGACGTGCCGAAGTACGTCGTGGCCGAGGACGACACCCTGTCGCTGGCGCCGTTCGACCTGGAGTTCATCGCGGTCAACCACTCGATCCCGGACGCTCTCGCCGTCGCGATCCGTACCGAGGCCGGCCTGGTCATCCACACCGGCGACTTCAAGATGGACCAGCTTCCGCTCGACGGCCGCATCACCGACCTGCGGGCGTTCGCGCGGCTGGGGGCGGCCGGGGTCGACCTCTTCCTCACCGACTCCACCAACGCCGACGTCCCGGGCTTCACGACGACCGAGCGTGACATCTCGCCGGTGCTCGACCGCGTCTTCGCGCAGAGCCAGCAGCGCATCATCACAGCCTGCTTCGCCTCGCACGTGCACCGCGTCCAGCAGATCCTCGACGCCGCGGTCAAGCACGGCCGCAAGGTCGCCTACATCGGCCGCTCGATGATCCGCAACATGCAGATCGCGCGCGACCTCGGCTATCTCCACGTCCCCGACGGCGTGATCGTCGACGGCCGCAAGATCTCCGACTACCGGCCCGAGGAGCTCGTCCTCGTGTCGACCGGGTCGCAGGGCGAGCCGATGGCGGCGCTGTCGCGGATCGCGGCCAACTCGCACGACTCCGTCCGCATCGAGCCCGGTGACACGGTGGTGCTGGCGAGCTCGCTGATCCCCGGCAACGAGAACGCCGTCTACCGCGTCATCGACGGCCTCATCCGGCTGGGCGCGCGCGTGGTGCACAAGGGCAACGCCCTGGTCCACGTCTCCGGCCATGCGTCGGCGGGCGAGCTCCTCTACTGCTACAACATCGTCAAGCCGAGCAACGTCATGCCGGTCCACGGCGAGATGCGTCACCTGCACGCCAACGCGGCGCTGGCGCGGGCGACGGGGGTCGAGCACGACCGCGTCGTCATCGCCGAGGACGGGTTCGTGGTGGACCTCGTCGACGGTCGCGCCAAGGTCACCGGGAAGGTCGACTGCGGCTACGTCTACGTCGACGGCTCGTCGGTCGGAGACATCACCGAGTCCGAGCTCAAGGACCGGCGGATCCTCGGCGAGGAGGGCTTCGTCTCGGTCATCGTGGTCATCGACTCCTCGAGCGGCAAGGTCGTCAGCGGTCCGGAGATCCAGGCTCGCGGCTTCGCCGAGGACGATTCGATCTTCACCGAGATCGTGCCCCGGATCGAGCAGGCGCTGGCCGACGCCGTCAGCGACGGCACGTACGACACGCACCAGCTCCAGCAGATCATCCGCCGTACGGTGGGCCGCTGGGTCTCGGGAGCGCACCGCCGGCGCCCGATGATCGTGCCCGTCGTCCTCGAGGCCTGAGAGACGTCTCGGCGGCCTCTCGTGGCGGCGGCGGTTGTCCGCCGCCCGTGAGGTCGTCCGAGCCGTCCGGTCGGACCCTGGGGCCACCCAGGGGGTGAGTTCTCCCCGCTTCGCACTGGTCGGCCGCAGACTCGCCAGGCGGTCAGTCGGCCGGACCTGCCTGTTCGCGACGTTGGAGCTCGGCGGTGATGTCGGCGAGGTCCTTGAGCAGCTCCGCGTCGCTGCGATCAGCGAGGGCACCACCGCTCGGGTCGGCGCCGTCCGACGGAGCGAGGACCGGCCCGGCTCCGTTGCCGTCGACCCCGGCCTGAGCGCCGCACTGGATGGTGCGGCCGTCGAGCGCCTTCAGGCACGCTTCACCCTCGCTGGGGATCTCGATCCGATACGCGGGAGAGATCACGTCGGCCGCCTCCATCCCGAGCGTGGCCACCCACATGTCGGCGCTCGTGGGGACGACCTCGAGCATCGTGGCCTTGCGGGTCGCGAGGACGGAGACGTTCTGGAAGTTGGTCAGCGTCTTCGAGATCCGGCCGCGCAGGCCCGACTCCGCCGGGACCTTGTGGACGGTCAGCGTGGCGAGTCTGCCCGGCTCGGTCCTGTCCGCCGCGATCGTGGAGACTCCGACGATCGACTGGGACCCGGAACGGTCGCTCGATGCACGGGTCAACGGCGTCACGTAGTCCATCCCGCCCTTGGCGCGGACGAGGGCGAACTCACCGGTGTTGGCGGCCCCCGCCTCGCCGACGGCGTCGCTGTCGGCGTACCCGGAGCGGTGCCTGACGTAGTCCCAGAACGACCCAGCGGCTCGTGTCGACTCGCGCTGCTCGGCAGCGAGCGAGATCGGATAGACCGGCCCGTCGATCCCCTTCGCGGTCTTGTCGACACGGACGCTCCCGTCGGTCTCGACGATCGCGACGCCGGCGGGGACCTGGTGCGACGCCCAGTGACCGCTCCACCGCGTGAGGGGCACGACGATCCTGGCTCCGTCGCCGTCGCACAGCCCGAACATGTCGGACTCGTCCCACACGACGGGGGCGAAACGGCCCCAGGTGTCGATGACCTGCCCGGTGATCGCGCGGCCGAGGTTGTGGCTGAACTTCCCGCCGAACTTGACCCCCGAGTGCTCGTCGTCGAAGGCGCACGACGTGTACTCGCCGTCGGTGTCGCGGGAGACGACCTTCGCGTACCCCTTGTTCCATCCCTTGCGGGGGACGATCGCCGTCCACTCTCCGTCGACGTGCTTGATCGCGGTGGCGCGGTCGGACGCGATCACGTCACCGATGCCTTGTGAGACGTTCGACCTCGCCACCTCGTACGGCTCACGAACCTTGTACCCGCCCTGAGGGTCGTCGGTCTCCACGACGGACGCCTCGTACACGCCCTTCGCTGCGTGCCATCCGACGGTCAGCGTCGAGTAGACCCCGAAGGCCACCCATCCGACCGTCAACGCGATCACGAGCACGACCATCCGCCTCCCGCGCAGGTCGGTGACGAGCGCCAGCAGGACCAGGAGCACCGCGGTGAGCGTCACCGGCGCGGCGGCGTTGTAGGCGACGCCGCGCAGGAACCCGAACCAGTACGGGGCGATGAACAGCAGCGCGAGGCCGATCAGCGCGAGAACCGCGTAGACGATCAGCAGCGCCGTGGTCACCGGAAGGCGGAGGCCGGTCTCCTTGCCTCTGCGCTTGTCGAGACGTGCACGCGCATACGCTCGCGGGCCATTCTTCTTGTCGGCGTCGCGACGACTCACGTGTGCCTCTTCCGCTGTGGGACGATTCGCCGGTCATCTTCGCAGCAGCGGATGGACGGACGGAGACCGCCACCGTCCCGAGATGATCTGGCCCGCTCAGCCGTCGCGACCGGCATCCTGCTCGGCGTCGCGGTCGGCGCGCAGGCGGGCGTTCTCGTCCTCCAGCTCGAGGACCATGGTGATGCCTGCGAGGTTGAGCCCCGAGTCGAGCAGCGCCACGATCCTCCGGAGCCGTACGACGTCGTCGTCGCTGTAGCGACGCGTGCCGCCGCTGGTCCGGGCCGGTGCGACCAGACCTTCGCGCTCGTAGACGCGGAGGTTCTGGGCGGCGGTGCCCGCGAGCTCGGCGGCGACCGAGATCGCGTAGACCGCGCGGTCCCGCGCTCGACCAGTCATCTGTCGACCCCTCTTGCATCGTCATCAACTCTGCGGTATATAAAAAGTGTAACAGCCAATATAGGTCATGCGTGAGGCATGAAAGGTTCTGTGGAGGTGATGATCATGCTCATGCGCACCGATCCGTTCCGTGAGCTCGACCGTCTGACTCAGCAGGTCTTCGGGACCGCCGCTCGTCCGGCCGGGATGCCGATGGATGCGTGGCGCGAGGGCGACTCGTTCGTCGTCGAGCTCGACCTGCCGGGCGTCGACCCGGGCTCGATCGACATCGACGTCGAGCGCAACGTCCTGACGGTCCGCGCCGACCGTCCGGCCCGCGAGGGCGTCGAGGAGCTGATCGCGGCCGAGCGTCCGCGCGGTGTGTTCAGCCGGCAGCTCATCCTCGGCGACACGCTCGACACCGAGCGCGTCGAGGCGCGCTATGCCGACGGGGTGCTGCGGGTGACGATCCCTGTCGCGGAGAAGGCGAAGCCGCGCAAGGTCGAGATCCAGCACGGCGAGGACACCAGCCGCGCGATCAGCGCCTGACCGACGGCGGGGGCGGGGGCCCACTGCGGGCCCTCGCCCCCGCGCGTCCGCACGACGACGAGGTGGGCCCGCGACGAGCAGCCCGTCGCACGGCGTGGGCTACCGGACGGGTGCGGCTCTCAGGCTTAGAGTCGCCCCCATGGCGAGCCGTACGTCTTCCCCACCGCGAGGGTCGTCCAAAAAGAACTCGCGGTCGTCCGGTGGCCAGGGCCGTCGTCCGCAGCAGCGTGGGCAGGGTACGACCAGGCGTCGTCCCGCTCCGCCGCCGCGTTCGGGTCCTGGTCCGGTCCTGCGTGCCCTCAGCGCGCTCGGGAGGGGGATCGCGGCGCTCTGGATGGGCCTGGCCCGCATGCTCGGCGCGATCGTGCGGAGCGTCGGGCACGCTGCTCGTGACCTCGAGCCGGAGCACCGTCGTGACGGTGTCGGGCTCGTCCTCATCGGCGCCGGCGTCGTCGTCGTCGGCGCTGTGTGGTTCCAGGTCGACAGCCCGTTGACCAAGGCGGTCGGCGAGGCGGTCTCCAACAGCGTCGGCCTGCTCGCCTGGACCGTGCCGCTGGCGCTGTTCGTCGCCGGTGGACGCACGATGCGCAACCCGGAGGCCAACGGGCCGCCCGGACGTCAGATCATCGGGTGGGCGTCGTTGTCGGGTGGAATCCTCGGCATCGTCTCCATCGCCAACGGCATCCCTGCGCCGTCGGAAGGCGACGGGGCGGGGATCCGCGATGCCGGCGGCGCGATCGGCTACGGCGTCTCCAAGCTCCTCGACGACCTGCTGCGCACGCCGTACGTGACCGTCCCGCTGCTGGTCCTCCTCACGTTCTTCGGCCTGCTGGTCATCACCGGCACCCCGGTCTACCGGATCCCCGAGCGCCTCCGCTCGGCGCGCGACCTCCTCATCGGTGCCAAGCACGACGCGGCCGACGGGGACGAGGACGCGGCCGCTGCCCAGTCGGGTCGGAGGCGACCCTCGAGGGGTGGCCCCGGCAGCGACGTCCCGTACGACAACCCGCTGGTCGGCGGGCCCGGCGACGAGCCGACGGTCGCGACGCCGACCCGCAAGGGCAAGGTGCAGAAGTCGCCCGAGGACGACGACACCGTCTCCGTCACCCCGGCGGCCGCCGTCAAGGACGACGAGCCTGTCGAGCTCCCGCCCATGACGCCGCTGCCGGCGCGCGCTGAGCAGCTCGCGCTCTCGGGCGACATCGTCTACACGCTCCCCGCCAACGACATGCTGCGCGAGGGCACCCCGCACAAGGCGCGCACCGCCGCCTCCGACGCTGTGGTGGCAAGGCTGACCACCGTGCTCGAAGAGTTCAGTGTCGATGCGGAGGTCACCGGCTACACGCGTGGTCCGACCGTCACGCGCTACGAGATCGAGCTCGGCCAGGGCGTCAAGGTCGAGAAGATCACGGCGCTCGCCAAGAACATCTCCTATGCCGTCGCCTCCAACGAGGTGCGGATCCTCTCGCCGATCCCGGGCAAGTCCGCGATCGGCATCGAGATCCCCAACACCGACAAGGAGACCGTCTCCCTCGGAGACGTGCTGCGCTCCAACCGGGCGCGCAGCGACCATCACCCGATGGTCGTCGGGCTCGGCAAGGACGTCGAGGGTGGCTTCGTCGTCGCCAACATGGCCAAGATGCCGCACCTCCTGGTGGCCGGTGCCACAGGCTCGGGCAAGTCGAGCTTCATCAACTCGATGATCTCCTCGGTGCTGATGCGGGCGACCCCCGACGAGGTCCGGATGATCCTCGTCGACCCCAAGCGCGTCGAGCTCACCGCGTACGAGGGCATCCCGCACCTCATCACGCAGATCATCACCAACCCGAAGAAGGCGGCGGAGGCGCTGCAGTGGGTCGTGCGCGAGATGGACATGCGCTACGACGACCTCGCCAACTTCGGGTTCCGGCACATCGACGACTTCAACAAGGCCGTCCGCGCCGGCACGGTCAAGGTGCCGCCGGGCAGCGAGCGCAAGCTGGCTCCCTATCCGTACCTCCTCGTCGTCGTCGACGAGCTCGCCGACCTCATGATGGTCGCCCCGCGCGACGTCGAGGACTCGATCGTCCGCATCACCCAGCTCGCCCGCGCCGCCGGCATCCACCTCGTGCTCGCCACCCAGCGGCCCTCGGTCGACGTCGTCACCGGTCTGATCAAGGCCAACGTGCCCAGCAGACTGGCGTTCGCGACCTCCTCGCTCGGTGACAGCCGTGTGATCCTCGACCAGCCCGGCGCGGAGAAGCTGGTCGGCGGCGGTGACGGGCTGTTCCTCCCGATGGGCGCCAACAAGGCGGTCCGCATGCAGGGCGCCTGGATCACCGAGAAGGAGATCCACGAGGTCGTCCAGCACTGCAAGGAGCAGCTCCAGCCGGTCTACCGCGAGGACGTGACCGCGCCCCAGGCCAGCAAGCGCGAGATCGACGACGACATCGGCGACGACCTGGAGCTCGTGCTGCAGGCTGTCGAGCTGGTCGTCAACACCCAGTTCGGGTCGACGTCGATGCTCCAGCGCAAGCTGCGCGTCGGATTCGCGAAGGCGGGTCGCCTGATGGACATCCTCGAGTCCCGCGGCGTCGTCGGGCCGAGCGAAGGATCGAAGGCACGTGACGTGCTGATCAAGCCCGACGACCTCGACGAGGTCCTGGAGACGTTGCGAGGGGAGTGACATGACGGATCACCTGGAGGAGGAACGTGCCGCGGCGGAGCCGATCGGCGGTGCGGTGATGCGTGAGGAGGTCCTCGAGGTGCGCCGCAGCGCGGGCGCGCTCGCGATGGTCGCCGTCGGCGCGGCCGCACTCGCCATCCTGTACGGCGTGCGAGCGGTCGGCGGCTCGCCGGTCCTGGCACTGATCGTGCTCGTGCTCGCTGCCATCGCGGTGGTGGCGGGGGCAGCGTGGTGGGACGCACGCAGCCCGCTGCTGGTCGCCGACGGACTGGGCGTCCGGTTCCGGCACGACCGTGAGTGGCGTGGTCTCCCGTGGGGTGAGGTCGACCATGTCGTGCTCGTCGAGCCGAGCGGACTGCTCCGCGACGGCGCCCTCGAGGTCGTGGCCCGCGACGGCACGGCGTACGTCGTACCCCTGGGTCTCGCCGTCCGCGTGAGCGACGCCGACATCGCGCAGGCACTCATCGCGCTCTCCGGCGACGAGCATCTCCTCGTGCGCCAGGCGCCGGAACCAGAGCCTGACGCCCGTGAAGGGGAGGTCGCGCCGGCCGAGCCCGAGCCGGATGAGCCCTCGGCGCGCGAGGCGGAAGCCGCCCCGCGGCCAGCGCCCGTCCCGCAGTCTGACGTCCACCGGGAGCCGCCCGAGGTCGCTGGTCACGACGTGCCACGGACAGCCTCGTCGAGTCCTCTCGATGGCGGTCCCTCCGCGCCGGCGCGGATCGATCTCGGTCTGGTCCAGAGCGCCGGTTCGTCGGCCTTGGCGCCTGGGTTCCGCGTGGTGACCGCCCTGCGGGCCAGCGGCGGCCGTCCCGAGCTCGTGATCGACCGTCCGATCGAGGAGTCGGCGCGAGCCGACACGGCAGGGCGGGCAGATCCCGTCACCGAGGTCGCGCCCGCCACTGAGCGTGTCCCGGAGATCGACGCCCCTGCGCCGCCCGGGCCTGGCGCCGAGCCGGCCGAGCCCGTCCTGGGCACGATGCTGCGCGAGGCTCGCGGGCGTGCCGGCGTGAGCATCGACGACCTCGCCGCCCGCACCCAGATCCGCCCGCACGTCATCGAGGCCCTCGAGGACGGCGACACCGGGGTCTGCGGGGGCGACTTCTACGCCCGCGGGCACCTGCGCGCGATCGCCCGCGTGCTCGGCACCGACGCCACACCCCTGGTTGAGGCCTATGACGCGTCGTACGCCCAGGGGCCGGTCCCGGCCCGCGCGGTGTTCGAGGCGGAGCGTTCGACCGGCGGGCAGACGATCCGTGTGGCGCGCGGTGGCCGCAGCTGGGTTGCCCTCACCGTGGTCGTCCTCGTGCTCGCGATCATCTGGGGGATCGGCCAGCTCGTCGTCGGGGGCGAGGGGGACGCGCCTCCGGCCGCCGTCCCGACCGACGCCGCACCCGCTCCGGCGGACCCGTCGGCGCTCGCCGGCCTCGGAGCGCCGACGACGAACCACCTGGTCATCCGTGGCAAGGAGCGCAAGCCCACGAAGGTCACGGTCACCGACGCACGAGGCACCACGGTGTGGTCCGGTGAGCTGGCGAGGTCCGAGTTCCGGCGGGTCAGCGTGGTCGGGCCGGCGAAGGTGAGCCTCGGGCGCGCAGACGCGGCCACGGTGGCCGTCAACGGAGGCAAGGCCCGCCACCTGGAGGAGGGCTCCGGCAAGGTCAGCGCCACCCTCGGGAGGTCTTGAGGCGTGCCGCTAGGCTGGGCAGAGGCCCGCGGCCGCCGGGTCACCGACGGACCGGCCGCCCCTGTGAGCCGCCCGAGGAGACACGATGAACGGCACGCCGACGTCCGCCGCCGCGCAGACGCCGAGCATCTACAACATCGCCAACGCGCTGACCGTTCTCCGGATCGCGTTCGTCCCGGTGTTCGGTTGGCTGCTGCTGATCGACGGTGGCGAGAGCACCGGCACCCGGCTCGTCGCCTGGGCGGTGTTCGTGGTCGCGATGGCCACCGACCGCATCGACGGCAACCTGGCGCGGAGCCGTGGTCTGATCACCGACTTCGGCAAGATCGCCGACCCGATCGCCGACAAGGCGCTGACCGGGATGGCGTTCGTCGGTCTGTCGATCATCGGTGCGCTCCCGTGGTGGGTCACCATCATGGTGCTCGTGCGCGAGTGGGGCATCACGGTGATGCGGTTCGCCGTGCTCCGCTACGGGGTCATGCCGGCCTCCCGTGGTGGCAAGCTCAAGACTGTCCTCCAGGCGGTCGCCCTCGGCATGTACCTGTTCCCGATCGAGGCGCTGCTGCCCGACTGGACGATGTGGATCGCGTACCTCACGATGGCGGCTGCCGTCGTCGTCACCATGGTCACCGCCGTCGACTACATCGGGCAGGCCGTCCGCATGGTCCGCGGCTCCCGGTCCGCGAGACGCTCTGCGGATCAGGTGCCCGGCGAGCCGCGCTGAGGCTGCCGTGACGTCGTCGGTTGACGTGCCGGCCCTGGTCGATGCGCTGCGACAGACGGGCGCGACCGTCGCTGCGGCAGAGTCGCTGACCGGTGGTGCAGTGTGCGCGCGGCTGGTCGACGTCCCAGGGGCGTCCGACGTCGTCCGCGGCGGAGTGGTCGCGTACGCCACGGAGCTCAAGGCGACGCTCCTCGGGGTCGACGAGCTCCTTCTCGCCACCCGCGGACCGGTGGACTCAGCCGTCGCCGAGGCGATGGCTGCCGGCGTCCGCGAGCGGCTCGACGCGGTGTACGGCCTCGCGACGACGGGGGTCGCGGGGCCTGGCCCGAGCGACGGCCAGCCGGCGGGCACCGTCTATGTCGCCGTCGCCGGGCCACAGGGCTCGAGGTGGGAGCGGCTCGCGGTCGAAGGTGACCGAGCGGTCGTCCGGAGCACCACGGTGGACGCGGTGCTGGCGTTGCTGGCCGACGTCCTCGGTGTCGACTGAGCGACCATGAGGCAGTCACTCGGCGGTCCGTTCCCCCTAGGGAACCTGGTGCGCCTAGAGTGGTGGGAAGAACACGGCTCGACGAGGAGTTGTACCAAGTCCGAGAGCGGAGGTGTGAGATGACGGTGCTGCGACGTCTGATCGGTGAGGTCTTGCGGGCCCGGCGGATGGCCAGAGGGCTGACGCTGCGCGACGTCTCCGCCGCCGCGCGGGTCTCCTTGGGATATATCTCCGAGGTCGAACGCGGTCAGAAGGAGCCGAGCTCCGAGCTGCTCGCTGCCCTCTGCGACGCTCTCGACGTCCCGATGTCACAGGTCCTGCGCGACGTCAGCGCCCTCCTGGAGATCCAGGAGCAGTCGACCCTGGAGGCGTCGATCGCCCTGTCTCCGGAGTCCGACTCCATCGGCGTGCGCTGATCCTCCCACCGCTTATCGGCGTTCAGGGGCCGGGCGGTCGGGCGCCGGCTGGCAGCGCGGGCACCAGTACGTGACGCGCTCCTCCACGCCCCCGGTCTGCGTGACCACAGGCGCGCGCCGCTCGACGCGGGCGCCGCAGCGGCGGCACGGCTCACCACCTCGGCCGTAGACCCACGTGCGCTCACCCCGACGGCGTACGCCGGTGGTCACGATCTCGGGGAAGTCGCGGTTGACGAGCAGCATCCGGCGCACCGTCCGGACCGTACGGCCGAGATCGGGGTCGTCGGCCACCGTGAGGTCGGGATGGAGACCGCGCACGAACATGACCTCGTTGCGATAGACGTTGCCGATCCCGGCGAGGTTGCCCTGGTCGAGCAAGGCGTCGGCAAGAGGGCGGTCGGGGTCCGACCGCAGCCGCCGCAGAGCCTCGGCCGCGTCGAGCTCCGGGTCGAGCAGATCGGGTCCGAGTCGTGCGACGACCTGGTCCTCCTCGTCGCGAGTCAGCACCGCCACGACGCCGAGTGCGAACCCGACGGCCTGGACCGACGCCGTCTCGAGCACCAGCCGAGCCTCGTGGGCAGGGCGACGCCATCGCGCGCCGCGGGCGTACACGTCCCACCTGCCCTCCATCTTGAGGTGCGTGTGGATGCTGAGGTCACCTACGTGCGCGAAGAGGTGCTTGCCCCGGCTCACGACGTCGTGGACGGTCTCGCCCGAGAGGTCCACGGTCGCGAAGTCGGGCACCCGGAAGTCGCTGCGGACGAGCGTCCGGCCGCCGAGCGCCTCGTCGAGCCGTCGGGCCGTCCGCCAGACCGCGTCTCCCTCGGGCACGCTCAGCCCCGGATGCGCAGGCCGCGCGGGGTCGCGTGGAAGCCGGCCTGGGCGAGCGCGTCGCCGAGCGGGGTCCCGAGCACGGCCTCGCCGTCGGCCCGCTCCACCATCAGGCGACCGAGCGCCCCGTCGCGCACCGCGGTGGCGAGCGCGTCGATGGCGGGCTGGAGCCTTGCCGCACCCTCGGGGTCGCCGAGGTCGTCGAACGTCAGGAGGGTGCGGCCGCCCCGCTCGACGTACAGCGACAGCGCGCCGTCGACGAGCACGACCAAGGCCCCCGCCTTGCGCCCGGGGCGATGACCTCCCTCGGTCTCGGGCCACCCGAGCGCGGCACCGTACGGGTTGGCAGGATCGGTCGCCGCGAGGGTGACGGCGCGCCGCTCGGGGTCCTGGCCCGGCTCGCGCGAGTAGGAGCGGAGGCGGTCCACGGAGCCCGGCGTCGCGAACTGGGCTGCGCCGAGGCCCTCCACAAAGTAGCCGCGCCGAGCCCGGCCGGCCTCCTCGAACCCGCTCAGCACCTTGTAGACGGCGGCGAACCCGCCCGGCACGCCCTCGGCGACGGCGGTGCCGCGCGTGACCAGACCATGACGCTCCAGGAGCTGCTCGGCCTGCGCGTGCGCGCGGACGGTCGGGTTGTCCTCGGTCCGGGGCACCAGCGCCCAGCGGCCGCCGACGGTCGGCGGGGCCGTACGGGAGGGCATGGTCGGGCGGACGAAGGACGGCGCGCGGCGCCCGCGCAGGCGGGGCGTGGTGCGGGCCTGCCGATGGCTGGTCCGCCCCACCCCGACGAGCGCCCGCAGCGGAGCGAGGGTGTCGTTGGTGAGGTAGCCCGCCCAGACGAGGTCCCAGACCGCGTCGGCCAGCTCGCTGTCGAGCACCGTCGGTAGGCCCTCGCCGGAGCCGGTCGCGAACGCCTTCACGGCCTCGGCCAGCTGTCGGAAGAAGTAGGCACCGCCTGACTGGACAACACCGAGGACAGCCTCCTGGAGCGACGTCAGCTCGAGCTCGACCGGCGGCGCCAGGGTGAGCGGGGCGGTGTCGGCCAGGTGGAGCGAGACCCAGCCGTCGTTGCCCGGCAGCCCTCCGGCACCGGACCAGAGCACCTCGCCCGCCGCCGTCAGCTCGTCGAGCATGGCGGGGGAGTAGTCGAGGACCCGCGAGCCCAGCACCAGCGGCTCGAGCGCGGAGGCCGGGACGGACGCGCCGGCGAGCTGCTCGACGGCCGTCACGAGACCGTCGATGCCACGCAATCTGCCGCCGACGTGCTGCCACGCGGGCAGGAACCGGCCGAGCGTCTCGGGCGAGACCGGCTCGACCTCCTTGCGCAGGGCCGCGAGCGAACGCCGCCGGAGCCGTCGGAGCACCTCGGCGTCACACCACTCAGAGCCACCCGCCCCCGGGGTGAACTCTCCCTCGCTGACCCGACCGCGGCCGGCGAGCCGGCGCAGCGTCTCCGAGACCACCGCGACGCCCAGGCCGAGACGCTCGGCCACGTCGCCGGCGACGAAGGGAGCGTGGGTGCGCGCATAACGAGCCACGAGGTCGCCGAGCGGGTCGTCGACGGGCGCCAGGAACGCGTCGGGCACCCCCATCGGCACCGGGACACCGAGCGCGTCGCGCAGCCGGGCGGCATCCTCGACCGCGACCCACCACTGACGGCCGGCGAAGCTCACCCGCAGGATCCGGCGGGCCTCGGCGAGCTCGACCAGCCACGCCGCGGAGGCGGACGGCTCGGTGCTCCGCTCCGCGACCTCCTCCGACGTGAGGGGACCGAGCAGTCGCAGGAGGTCGGCCACGCCCTCTGCGCCCCGGGCTCGACGGTCGGGCACCAGGCGCTGGAGCTCTGCCTCGGTCTGGGCCAGCACGCCCGCGTCGAGGAGGTCGCGCAGCTCGGCCCTCCCGAGGAGCTCCGACAGCAGGGACGAGTCGAGCGACAACGCTGCCGCACGCCGCTCGGCGAGCGGAGAGTCGCCCTCGTACAGGAAGGCCGCGACGTAGCCGAACAGCAGCGACTTGGCGAAGGGTGAGGGCTCCTGCGTCTCCACGTCGACGACGCGCAGGCGCCGGCTCTCGAGGTCGCGCATCATCTGCACCAGCGACGGCACGTCGTACACGTCCTGGAGCACCTCGCGGACGGTCTCCAGCACGATCGGGAAGGTCGGGTAGCGGCGGGCGACCTCGAGGAGCTGGGCGGCGCGCTGGCGCTGCTGCCACAGCGGGCTGCGCCGACCGGGATCGCGGCGGGGGAGCAGCAGCGCTCGGGCGGCACACTCGCGGAACCGGGCCGCGAACAGCGCCGAGCCCCCGACCTCCTCCGTGACCAGGTCCTCGATCTCCTCCGGGGTGAACGCGAAGAGCTCCCCGCCCGGAGGCTCGGCGTCGGTCTCCGGGAGGCGTACGACGATGCCGTCGTCGCTGGCCATGCTGGCCGAGTCCAGGCCGTAGCGGTCACGCACACGCGCGCCGACGGCCAACGCCCACGGCGCGTGCACGGCGAGTCCGAGTGGTGAGTGGAGCACGAGCCGCCAGTCGCCGAGCTCGTCGCGGAACCGCTCGACGACCAGCAGCGTGTCGTCGGGGACCCTCCCGGTCGCCGCGCGCTGCTCGTCGACCAGCGCGAAGAGGTTGTCGATGGCGTAGGCGTCGAGGCCCGCCGCCTCGCACCGGGCGCGCGCCTGCGGCCGGTCGCCGGTGGCCATCACGCGGGTGAACGCGCCGAGCGCACGCCCCAGCTCGATCGGGCGCCCGGGGTTGTCTCCGCGCCAGAACGGCAGCCGGCCGGGCTGGCCGTACGCGGGGGAGACCAGCACACGGTCGTGCGTGATGTCCTCGATCCGCCAGCTCGTGGCACCGAGCGCGAACACGTCGCCGACCCGCGACTCGTAGACCATCTCCTCGTCGAGCTCACCGACGCGCGCGCTGCCTTGGGCGGTCGACTGCGCGCCGACCAGGTAGACCCCGAAGAGACCGCGGTCGGGGATGGTCCCGCCCGAGGTGACGGCGAGACGCTGGGCGCCGGGGCGGCCGGTGATCGTGCCGGCGACGCGGTCCCACACGATCCGCGGGCGGAGCTCGGCGAACTCGTCGGACGGATAGCGGCCGGCGAGCAGGTCGAGGGTCGCGTCGTAGGCGGACCGGGGGAGGGTCGCGTACGGGGCGGCGCGGCGCACCGTCTCGTACAGGTCGTCGACGTCCCAGCTCTCCAAGGCGCACGTGGCCACCACCTGCTGGGCGAGCACGTCGAGCGGGTTGGTGGGGACCGACAGCTCCTCGATCGCCCCGGCGACCATGCGTTCGATCGTCACGGTCGCCTCGAGGAGGTCGATGCGGTGCTTGGGGAAGACGACGCCGCGCGAGACCTCTCCCACCTGGTGACCCGCCCGTCCCACCCGCTGGAGCCCGCTGGCGACCGACGGCGGCGACTCGACCTGGACGACGAGATCGACGGCACCCATGTCGATGCCGAGCTCGAGGCTCGAGGTGGCCACCACGCACGGGAGCCGCCCGGACTTGAGGTCGTCCTCGATCAGCGCCCGCTGCTCCTTGCTGACCGAGCCGTGGTGGGCCCGGGCCAGCAGCGGTGAGGCGCCCGCCGCCGTGCCCGACTGCGCCGGTGTCGCGGCGGCCGGGGAGCCCGTGTCGGGGAGCTCGACGCCCAGCCTCTCGGCGTGGATCTCGTTGAGTCGTGCAGTGAGGCGCTCGGCCAGGCGGCGCGAGTTGGCGAAGACGATCGACGACCGCGCCTGCTCGACCAGGTCGACGACGCGCTCCTCGACGTGGGGCCAGATCGACGCCTGGTCGCGGACGTCGGGCTCGCCCTCCTCGGCCTCTCGCACCGGGGGCGCCGTCATGTCCTCGACCGGGACGACGACCGAGAGGTCCCAGCGCTTCTCCGACTCGGGTGCGACGACCCGGACCGGGGCGGACCCCGCGAGGAAGCGAGCCACCTCCGCGTGCGGGCGTACGGTCGCCGACAGGCCGATCCGCTGGGCCGGCTGCTCGAGGAGCGCGTCGAGCCGCTCCAGGGTGAGAGCGAGGTGGGCGCCTCGCTTGGTGCCCGCGACGGCGTGGACCTCGTCCACGATCACGGCCTCGACGTCTCGCAGTGTCTCGCGGGCGGCCGAGGTCAGGACGAGGAAGAGCGACTCGGGCGTCGTGATGAGGACGTCCGGGGGACGGGTGGCGAGTGCTCGGCGCTCGGACGGTGTGGTGTCGCCGGAGCGGACTCCGACGGTGATGTCGCGTGGCGCGGGGGACTCCCCGGCGGCGGCCAGCCTCGTGGCGGTCTGCGTGATCCCGACCAACGGGGCACGCAGGTTGCGCTCGACGTCGACGGCGAGCGCCTTGAGAGGGGACACGTAGAGGACCCGTGTGCGTCGCTTGGGGTCGTCGGGCGGCGGACCGGTGATCAGCCGGTCGAGTGCCCACAGGAAGGCGGACAGGGTCTTGCCGGACCCCGTGGGGGCGACGACGAGCGCGTTGCGGCCGTCGGCGATCGCGTCCCAGGCGCCGGTCTGCGCGGTCGTCGGCGCGGGGAAGGCGCCGCGGAACCACGCCGCGGTGGCAGGGGAGAAGCGGTCGAGCACATCGGGCACCCGTCCATCATCGCGCGCAGGGGTGACAGTTGCGGGGCGCGTGGGGCCGATATGGACAAGACAGCCTCCGTGCGAATCCTTAGGGTCGGACGGGTGACCGAGGCGATGCTCGAGGCTCGAGGACTGCGCAAGGCGTACGGCGACTTCGAGGCCGTGCGCGGGATCGACGTGACCGTGCAGCGGGGTGAGGCGTTCGGGTTCCTCGGTCCCAACGGTGCGGGCAAGTCGTCGACGATGCGCATGGTGGCGGCGGTGTCGCCGATCAGCGGCGGCTCCCTGCGGATCCTCGGGATGGACCCCGCGACCGACGGGCCTGCCATCCGCGCACGGATCGGGGTGTGCCCGCAGGAGGACTCGCTCGACGGCGACCTGACCGTCCGCGACAACCTCGTGGTCTATGCCCGCTACTTCGGGATCAGCCGTCGCGACGCGGCCCGCAAGGCCGACGAGCTGCTGGAGTTCGTCCACCTCACCGAGAAGGCCGACGGCATGGTCGAAGACCTGTCGGGTGGCATGAAGCGGCGCCTGACGATCGCCCGCTCGCTCGTGAACGAGCCCGAGGTGCTCCTCCTCGACGAGCCCACCACCGGTCTCGACCCGCAGGCGCGACACGTGGTCTGGGACCAGCTCCACCGTCTCAAGCAGACCGGGGTGACCATCGTCTTGACGACGCACTACATGGACGAGGCCGAGCAGCTGTGCGACCGGCTCGTCGTCATGGACAACGGCGTGATCGCCGCAGAGGGCTCGCCGTTGTCGCTGATCGCCCGCTACGCGACCCGGGAGGTCGTCGAGCTGCGCATGGGCGTGGGCGAGAACGACGACGCCGCTGCCCAGGTCGGTGATCTCGCCGAGCGCGTCGAGGTGCTCCCGGACCGGGTTCTGCTCTACGTCGCCGACGGCGAGAAGGTCCTCGAGGAGGCGGTGGCGCGCGGGCTGGAGCCGCTGAGCACGCTCGTGCGCCGCTCGTCCCTGGAGGACGTGTTCCTGCGCCTGACCGGACGGGCGCTGGACGAGTGAGCACCACCGGCACACGCCCGACCGCAGGTGTCCGTACGCCCACGGGGACGCCGACCGCCTGGCAGGCGTTGGTGCGTCAGGTGCCCTACTACACGACCGTGGTCCGACGGACATGGCGCGGCTCGGCCTTCTCGTACACGGTCCTCCCCGCGCTGGTGCTGGCGTCCCTCGGCCTCGGGCTCGGCGGCTTCGTCGATGACGGGACCCAGGGCGGTGGCGAGGGTACGGCGGCACTCGGTGGCCTGTCGTACCTCGCCTACATCGCTCCCGGCATGGTCGCGGTCACCGCCGTGATGGCCGGCGCCGGGGAGAGCACGTTCCCGGTCTATGCGGGCTTCACCTGGAACAAGATCTACTTCGCGATGCGCTCCACCTCGTTGCAGGTGAGGGACATCGTCAACGGCGTGGTCGTCTACGTCGCGGTTCGCGTGCTGATCGCGGTCGGGCTGATCACGGTGGTCGTCGCGCTCTTCCAGGTGATCGGCAGCGTGCTGGGCGCTGCGGCGCTCGTGGGCGCGGCCGTCCTCGTCGGCGCCGCCCACGCGGCACCGATCATCGCCTACGCCGGATGGGCGCACGAGGACACCGCGCTCGGGCTGGTGTACCGCGTGGGGGTGATCCCGATGACCCTCTTCTCCGGTGCGTACTTCCCGGTCGAGCAGCTCCCCGCCGTCGTCGAGGCCGTCGCGAAGGCGCTCCCGGTGTGGCACGGGGTCGAGCTGTGCCGGATGGCGACCACCGGCGACGTCACGTCCGCCGCGTGGGTCCATGTCCTCTACCTGCTGGTGGTCACAGGCGTCGGCTGGGCGCTGGCACAACGGCAGTTCGACCGACGGCTGGGGAGGGTCTGATGGTCTCGACGACAGCGCTGCGGCGTACGGGGCCGTCCCGCACGCCACGGCCGAGCCCGTACCCGCTGCTCGAACGCCACGTCCGCGTCTATCGTCGCGCGCCGGTGGCGTTCGCCTCGGGATTCCTGGAGCCGCTGTTCTACCTGCTCTCGATCGGTGTCGGGATCGCGGCGCTCGTGGGCGAGGTGACCCTCGACGACGGGCGCACCATCGGCTACACCGCCTTCCTCGCACCGGCGATGCTCGCGACGCAGGCCATGAACGGCGCGATCTTCGACGCGACCTTCGGGTTCTTCTTCCGGCTCAAGTACGAGAAGCTCTACGACGCCGTGCTCGCGACCCCGCTGCGACCGGTGGACGCCGCGGTCGGCGAGGTGCTGTGGGCGACGACCCGGGGATCGGCGTACGCCGCCGTGTTCGTGGTCATCATGGTGGCGCTCGACCTGACCTCCTCGTGGTGGACGGTGCTGGCCCTGCCGGCCGCACTGCTGGTCGCGTTTGGGTTCGCGTCCGCGGGGCTCGCTCTGACCACGTGGATGCGGTCGTGGCAGGACTTCGAGTTCATCCAGGTGGCGATCATGCCGATGTTCTTCCTGTCGGCGACGTTCTATCCGCTGTCTGCCTATCCCGAGGGCATGCAGCTGCTCGTGCAGGTCACGCCGCTCTATCAGGCCGTCGACCTGATCCGGTCCTTGACGACCGGCGACGTGGGCCCGGGGCTCCTGCTGCCGGTGGCCTACTTCGTGGTCATGGGCGTGCTCGGCCTGCGCGTCGCCGGGCGCCGGGTCGGGCTGCTGATCCTGCGGTGAGCGTCAGGTCGCGAGGACCTCGGTGACGACGCGCTGGAGCTCGGCACGTCGATGCTGCAGACCGAGCACCTCGCCGCAGTCGTTCATGGTGTCGCGGAAGAGCGCTCCGGAGGTGACGATGTCGCTGTCGATGTGGCCGAAGACCTCCAGGGCCGTCGTGCCGTAGAGGCGCGCCCATGCGCGGACGAAGGACCAGGAGGCCTCGGTGGGGACCTCGGGGGCGAGCCCGGCCCACCGGGAGGCCGAGAGGCCTCCGTCGGACGGTGCGGGCACCTGCCCGGTCTCGGGATAGCCCTGGACGTCCCAGAGCGCGACGACGAGCCGACCGAAGAAGCTGCCGAAGCGGTGGGCCGCGGCGGTGCACTCGGCACCGATGGGTGGAGCGCCGGGCGGAGGCTCGACGTGTCCTCCGAGGAGGTCGGCGCCGAGGTCGACGGACTTGGCGCTGCTCGTGATCGGGTTCGCGAAGGTGAGCCCGAACTCCTGGCGGTGGCGCAGCGACCACTGGCGGAAGGCCGTGGAGCCGGCCACCACCTGCGCGGCGGGGTCTCCCTCGTACGGGGCCGCAGCATCCTCGAGCGTGGCGAGGAGGTCGTCGTAGACCTGCGCGGCGACACGGAGGGTGAGGTCCTCGAGGTTGCTGACGTAGCGGTAGAGCGCCGGTGCGGTCATCCCCATCGTCTGCGCCACCGCCCGGAGCGAGATGTCGTGCGTCTCGACGAGAAGCGTGCGCGCCGTCCGCACGATCTCGTCGAGCGTCGCCTGACGCTGCTGGTCTCGCCGTGTCGGTGGCTTGACGGTCACGTTCTCACCCTGCGTCGTCATGGCCCCTACCTTGGCAGGCCGGTCGGCTGTGTCGTTGACCCCTTGACATCGATGATCATGCTTCAGCATAGTGAACACCGTTAGCAGTGAATCATGTTAACAAACGTGAACACTATTCATCGCGTGATGCAGGGGGAGTCCGATGGAACGGTGGGGGCGCTTCGTCGCACGACGAGCCGGATGGGTGGTCGGCCTGGGGCTGCTCGTGCTGGCGGCAGCCGGCGCGTACGGGACAGGGGTGTTCGCCGCCCTCAGCTACGGCGGCTTCGACGACCCCGGGAGCGAGTCCTACCGGGCCTCGGAGCTGATCGACGACTCGGTCGGTCGTCACGGAGCCGACGTCGTCGCGGTCTACGAGAGCGACGAGATGACGGTGGATGCGGCGCCCTTCCGTGCGGCGGTCACCGAGGTCGTCGAGGGTCTGCCGGACGAGGCCGTCGAGCAGGTCATGGTCTACGGCGCCCCGGGGACCGACGCCCTCGTCTCGGCGGACCGGCACGCCACGAGCGTCGTCATCACGCTCGCCGGCGACGACGAGGACGCCGTGCTCGAGGCGTACGACGAGGTCCGGCCGGCGCTCGACGGGGCTGCGGTCGAGAACGGCACGCTCGACCTCGCCGTCGCGGGGCAGTCGGCGGTCTTCGACGACGTCAGCACGACCGTCTCGCAGGACATCGCCCGGGCGGAGATGCTGTCGATGCCTCTCGTGCTGCTGCTGAGCCTGGTCGTCTTCGGCTCCGTGGTCGCGGCCCTCATGCCGGTCGGGGTCGGCGCCGTCGCGGTGCTCGGTGCGTTCGCCGTGGTCCGGCTGCTCACCACCGTGACCGACGTGTCGGTCTTCGCCCTCAACATCATCACGCTGCTCGGGCTGGGGCTGGCCATCGACTACGCCCTCTTCGTGGTGAGCCGTTTCCGCGAGGAGCTCGCCGTCCGGGACGCGGGCGATCGCGGTCAGGTGCAGGACGCCGTGGGGGCGACGATGCGTACCGCCGGCCGTACGGTGCTCTTCTCCGGCCTCACCGTCGCCGTCGCGATGTCCGCGCTCCTCGCCTTCCCGCAGACCTTCCTGCGCTCGATGGCCTACGGCGGGATGGCGGCCGTCGTGGTCGCGATGGTTGCGGCGCTGACTCTCCTGCCGGCGACCCTCGCGCTGCTCGGTCGGCGGATCGAGGCCGGCGCGATGCCGTGGCGGCGTCGGGCGCGGCGTACCTCCCAGGGGTGGGCACGCTTCGCGCACGCCGTCATGCGGCGACCGGTGGTGAGCCTGGCGCTCGTGACCGGATTCCTCCTCCTGCTCGCGAGCCCGTTCCTCTCGGCGACCTGGGGCGGGGTCGACTACCGAGCGCTGCCGTCGGACGCGCCGTCGAGGATCGCCACCGAGAAGCTCGACACCGACTTCGGGGGACCGAGCAGCAGTGCTGATGTCTTCCTCGCCAGCACCGAGCGGACGGAGGTGGCCTCGTACGCCGCCGACCTGCGCGCCGTGGACGGCGTCACCCAGGTGCGGCCGGTCGCCGAGGGTGGGGGAGGCACGCTCATCGACGTCGACTGGACCGGGACGTCACAGAGTGCTGCCTCGCAGGAGCTTGTCCGCAGCCTCCGGGCCGTCGACGCTCCCGCCGATGCGTACGTCGGAGGGAGGAGCGCGGAGACCGTCGACATGCTCGACGGGATCGCCGACCGCTTGCCGCTGATGGGGAGCCTCATCGTCGTCGCGATGCTCGTGCTGCTGTTCCTCGCCTTCGGGTCGGTGGTGCTGCCCGTCAAGGCGGTGCTGGTCAACATCGTCTCGATCACGGCGGCATTCGGCGTCGTGACGTGGGTGTTCGCCGACGGCAACCTCGAGGGCCTGCTCGGCTACAGCTCGACCGGCTACCTCGACGGGACCCAGCCGATCCTCATGGCCGCGATCCTCTTCGGGCTGTCGATGGACTACGAGATCTTCCTGCTGTCGCGGATCCGCGAGGAGTGGGACGCCACCGGAGACAACGAGGTCGCGGTGGCGAGGGGTGTCCAGAAGACGGGCCGCATCATCACCAGCGCCGCGCTGCTGCTCGCGGTGGTGACCGGAGCGTTCGCGACGTCGGGCATCGTGTTCATCAAGATGGTCGGCGTCGGCATGCTCGTGGCGCTGATCGTCGACGCCACCCTGGTCCGCCTTCTGATGGTCCCCGCGACGATGAAGCTCCTCGGCCGGGCGAACTGGTGGGCGCCGGGCCCGTTGCGCCGGTGGTGGGAGCGGCACGGCCTGCGTGAGGGCGGCACGGTCCCCGTGGCGGGAGGCGCCACGGACGACCGTGTGGGCCGTGCCCGCATACTGGCCGAGTGAGGCACAGTGAGCTCTGGGAACGCATGGAGAGGCACCTCGGGGGCGGCTACGCCCAGGTGTGGGCCGACCAGCAGGTGCTGGCCGAGCTCGGAGGGCGGACGGTGTCCGAGGCGCTCGATGCAGGCGACGCACCCAAGACGGTGTGGCGCGCCGTCTGGTCCTCCCTCGGGCTCCCACCGGCGGAGCGCTGACGCACCGAGACAGAGTCGGGACGTGCTGGCAGACTCGGCAGGCATGGATGCCCCGCTGACTCCCGAGGTCGCCGTCATCGGCGGCACCGGCTTCTACACCTTCCTCGACGACGTCCACGAGGTCGACGTCGACACCCCGTACGGCCTGCCGTCGGGGCCGATCGCCCTCGGCACGGTGCCGACCGAGGACGGCCCGCGCGCGGTCGCGTTCCTCCCGCGGCACGGCCCCGGCCACCGCTACCCGGCGCACGCTGTGCCGTACCGGGCGAACCTCTGGGCGCTGCGCAGCCTCGGCGTGCGCCAGGTGCTGGCGCCGTGCGCGGTCGGCGGGCTGCAGCCCGAGCTGGGGCCGGGCACTCTGGTGGTCCCGGACCAGCTCGTGGACCGGACGACCAACCGCAACCAGACGTTCTACCACTCGGGTGCCGTGCACATCGGGTTCGCCGACCCGTACTGTCCGCGGCTCCGTACGGCGCTCGTCGACGGAGCGCCGGGTGGTGCCGTCGACGGGGGCGCGCTGGTCGTGATCGAGGGTCCGCGGTTCTCGACCCGGGCCGAGTCGCAGTGGTACTCCCGCGAGGGCTGGTCGATCATCGGCATGACCGGGCACCCCGAGGCGGTCCTGGCCCGCGAGCTCGCGCTCTGCTACGCCACGGTCGCGCTCGTCACCGACCTCGACGCCGGGGTGGAGGCGGCGGAGGCGGTGAGCCACCAGGAGGTGCTGCGTGTCTTCGGCGAGCACCTCGACACGCTCCGCGACGCGTTGCGCGGGGTGGTCGGCGCGGTCGGGTCGGACCGTACGTGCGACTGCGCGAGCGCCCTCGACGGTCTCGACCTGCCGATCACGCTGCCGTGAGGGTCCTCGTCACCGGGTCGGCCGGCTTCGTCGGCGGCCACGTGGTGACGGCGCTCGAGCGGGCAGGGCACGACGTCGTCGGCCTCGACCTCCTGCTTCCGCTCGCTCACGGACCGGACGCGAAGGTGCCCGAAGGCACGCGGCTCGGCGACGTACGATCGGCCGCCGACGTCGATGCCGCGCTCGCCGGCGTCGACGTCGTGTGCCACCAGGCCGCGATGGTCGGCAACGGCGTGGATGCCCAGGACATGCCGGGGTACGCCGACCACAACGACCACGGCACCGCGGTCCTGCTCGCGGCGATGGCCCGCGCCGGCGTCGGGCGGCTGGTCTTCGCGTCGTCGATGGTCGTCTACGGAGACGGTCGCTACACGTGTCCCGAGCACGGAGACGTCACGCCGGCGGCACGACGCGCGGTGGACCTCTCCGAGGGCCGGTACGACCCCGGCTGCGGCATCTGCGGGCGCGAGGTGTCGTGGCGGGAGGTCGACGAGTCCGTGCCCTTCGCCCCGCGCAGCACCTACGCCGCCTCGAAGGTCGCGCAGGAGCACTACGCGCAGGCGTGGTGCCTGCTGGCGGGGGCGTCGGCGGTGGCGCTGCGCTACCACAACGTGTACGGGCCAGGGATGCCCGCGGACACGCCGTACGCCGGCGTGGCAGCGATCTTCCGCTCGTCGCTTGCCCGTGGGGAGGCGCCGAGGGTCTTCGAGGACGGAGGCCAGCTCCGCGACTTCGTGCACGTGCGCGACGTGGCCCGCGCCAACGTCGCGGCCGTCGAGCGCGTGGTCGAGCAGGGCCCGGCGGTGCGCGCGTACAACGTGGCGTCAGGGCATCCGACGACGCTCGGCGTGATGGCGCAGGTCCTTGCCGCCGCCGCCGGAGGGCCCGCGCCCGAGCTCACCGGTGACTTCCGCCCGTACGACGTCCGCCACGTCGTCGCCTCGCCGCGGCGAGCGCGCGAGGAGCTGGGGTTCGTGGCGGAGATCAGCCCGGAGGACGGGCTCGCCGAGCTGGCGACCGCGCCGCTGCGAGAGCGCTGACGCCGCCGAGCCGCCCGCCAGACCTCACCACCGCGTCAGGAGCAGGTGCTGGACGGCGAGGGCGGCAACCACCTGAGCGATGACGAACGGCGTACGCAGACGAGGGCTGAGCAGGGCCGGGGCGACGAGCGCCCACAGGGCGAACGGAAGCCAGATCCGCTCGACCTCGGCCTTGCTCATCCCTGAGAGCGTCGCCAGCAGCACGCACGCGAGCCCGCTGATCGCGAGCACCGACACGGCCACCGTCCCGCGATCCGGCCGTGGTCGTGCCACCACCGATCGCCCAGCCTCCGCGAGGCCGGCCCAGCCGGCGAGCCCGATGGTGAAGGTCCAGGCCGCGAGGTTGGCCCACACCCAGTAGCCGTAGGGCCGGTCCGAGGCGACCCCGTCGTAGTAGCGCTCCCTCAGGACCGCGTACCCCTCCCACCAGGCGAAGCCCGCGAGCGTGAACCCGGCGGCGACCGCGACGGCCCCGAGCGCGGCCCAGAGCACGGGCCGCGGCCGGCGTGTGAGAAGGACGACCGCGAGGGCGAGCACGGCGAGGAGGACCAGGCCGTACGACAGGTAGACGCAGGCACCGAGGACGACGCCTGCGGCGACGCCCGACGCGATCTCGACGCCCGTGCGTCTCGTGGTGAGCGAGACCGCGAGCAGGGCGAGACCCCAGGCGGCGACGGCCATGAAGACGGCGTCGGCGCTCACCCCGACCCAGACCGCGGCCGGCGCCAGCACCCACCAGATGCCCGCCCGCCGGGCCCAGTCCTCACCCGCGACGCGGCGTACGACGACGGCCGCAGCGACGAAGGCCGTGCAGCCGAGCGTGAGGACCGTCATCGCGATGGTGACCGGATCGGTGATGCCGAGCCGGTCGATGCCGACGAACATCAGGAGCGCGCCGGGAGGGTGACCGGCGACGTGGATGCCCCAGTTGTCGGCGGCATCGACCGGGATGCGGTCGACGAACCCGGCGAGCATGGCGCTCACGTCCGTGACGGCCTGCGCGTCGGCGACGTACTCGCCGCGACGGGCGAAGACGGCGCCGAGGCCGTCCTCGCCGTCGACGAGGGCAAGGGCGACGGTCCAGCTCCAGGCCGCGACGAACAGCGCGCCGAGATAGACGGGCCAGCGCAGGGCCGACACGCGCGGCCACGCGAGGAGGACGACCAGCGCGACGGCGAGTGGGAGCCATGACGTCGCGGTGAGCCGTGGCATCCAGTTCGCGTGAAGGGGCGGGAAGCGGGGGAGACCCGAGATCCCGTTGTGCACGAACGTGCCCGTCACGGCCGGCCAGAGCATCGCTGCGGCGACGAGCACGAGCCCTGTCGCGGCGCCCGCGAGGGCGGTTCGGCTCCGACTGTCGGGGCGGCTGGTCATCTGGACACCGTAGGCGTTGGCGCAGGCCTCGGGCACGGTGCGCGGGCGCGGCTGACGCCGTCGTCGACCCGGACGGATCGGACATCTCGCCCTAGGGTCGGACCATGACGGATGCGCGCGTGTGCGACCTCGTGGTGCCGTGCCGCGACGAGGCGCGGGCGCTCCCGGAGGCGCTCGCCCACGTGCCGGAGCGGTTCTCGGTGATCGTCGTCGACAACGGCTCGCGTGACGGCACGGCAGAGGTGGCGCGGGAGCTGGGCGCTCGTGTCGTCCACGAGGCCGTCGCGGGGTACGGGGCCGCCGTCGACGCGGGGGTTCGCGCGTCGCGTGCGCCGTACGTCGCTGTGATGGACGGCGACGGCTCGATGGACGCCGCCGACCTGGACCCGCTGCTCGACGCGGTGCTCGCCGGGCGGGCGACGATGGCGCTCGGGCGACGTCGACCCGTCTCCTCAGGTGTCTGGCCGTGGCACGCGCGGGCCGGTACGACACTGCTCGCTGCCTGGATCCGCCGATCCACCGGGCTCGCGCTGCACGACCTGGCGCCGATGCGGGTGTGCCCCCGCGAGGACCTGGTGGCGCTCGACCTGCGGGACCGGCGGTTCGGCTACCCGCTGGAGCTCATGCTGGGGGCGGCTCGCGCCGGCTGGACGGTGGAGGAGCACGACATCGCCTACCGCGCGCGTGCGGCCGGGACGCGGTCGAAGGTCAGCGGGTCGGTGCGGGGGACGGTGCGGACCGCGCTCGACTTCGCGAAGGTCATGAGATGACCGCGTCGACGCTGCTGGTGGTCGCGAAGGCGCCGGAGCCAGGGGTCGCGAAGACCCGCCTGGCCGGACGGACCGGAGCCGACGTCGCGGCGCGGTTCGCGGCGGCCGCCTTCCTGGACACGCTGGAGACCGTGTCGGTGCTCGGCTGGCCGGTGGTGGTCGCCCCCACCGGCGCCCACAACCCGGCAGCCCCCGGTGAACACCGCCCTGCCGCGTGCGCGCCGCACCGGGTGGTCGCCCAGCGGGGGACCACCTTCGGCCAGCGCCTGGTCAACGCTCACGAGGACGCCGACGCAGGCGCCGGGGTCGTCCAGATCGGCACGGACACCCCGCAGGCGACGACCGCCGACCTCATCGCGGTCGCGGACGGTCTGCAGTCCCACGAGGCCGTGCTCGGCCCCGCCGCCGACGGGGGCTGGTGGGCGCTCGGGGTCCGGTCGCCGCGCTGGGCTCGGCCCCTCAGCGACGTCGCGATGTCGCGATCCGACACCGGCGCCCGGACGTACGCGGCCCTGACGGCGGCAGGCGCGCGGGTCGGTGACGCGCCGGTCCTCACTGACGTCGACACGTGGGAGGACGCGCTGGCCCTCGTACGCACCGCCCCGAGGAGCAGGGCCGGGCGCGTGATCGCCGAGCTCGTCGCTGGTGGGGTGTCATGACCCTCTCCGAGGAGCGCCCAGTGACGGTACGGCCGCCGATGTCGTCGGGGGCGGTCGTGGACGCCGCCTTCCGCGGGGCGGCGGTCGAGATGGTCACCGCTCGTGGGACGGTCCTCTCGCTCCCGGTCGCTCGGTGGCGGGGTGAGGCGACCGAGTCCGACCGGCAGCTGTTCGTCGACCGGTGTGACGGGCCGACCCTCGACGTGGGCTGCGGGCCCGGCCGGCTCGCCGGGGCGCTCGCCGGACGCGGGGTGCACGCGCTGGGTCTCGACATCTCCGCGGAGGCGGTTCGCCAGGCACGCGGGCGTGGGGCGGCCGCGGTGCGCGGGGACGTGTTCGGCAGCGTCCCCGCGGCAGGGAGATGGCGGCACGCCCTGCTGGCCGACGGCAACATCGGCATCGGCGGGGACCCCGTCCGGCTGCTTCGGCGCGTGAGCGAGCTGGTCGGAGCCGGGGGCAGCGTGCTGGCCGAGGTCGAGTCACCCGGGGTCGGAGTCCGGAGCCACCACGTCCGTCTTCGTGCGGGTGGCCGCGAGAGCGCCCCGTTCGCCTGGGCGCGGGTCGGGGTCGACGGGATCGGCGCCGTGGCGCGCAGGGCGGGTCTGGTGTGGTGCGGTCTGCGCCTGCACGGGGGCCGGCGAGTCGCGGAGCTCGCGGTCGAGGAGTGAGCGGCCGCCGTCCCGCTGCTGGTGGTCAAGCTGGCCACCTGCGACGGCGATCGCCGCGGGAGATAGTGGGGACAAGGCCGCGACGCGGCTATCGACCACCGAGGAGTCACATGGATCTCAAGCAGCTGGCCAAGGAAACGTTCGACCGGATCGCGCACGGCGTCGCCGGAAGCACCGACCCCGCGATCCCCGGAGCACCGGGGCCGGAGCCCGCCAGTCTCGCTGAGCCCACAGAGCCGAGGCCACCGTTGCCGCCCAAGGCCGACCAGAGCGCCCCGGCGACCCGCACCGCCACCGGCGTGGAGACCGGCGCACCCGTGACCGCCCGGTCGCAGCAGGAGACCTACCTGACGACGTCGACCGGTGTCCGCCTTCGTGACACCGACCACTCCCTCAAGGCAGGGGAGCGGGGCCCGACGCTGCTCCAGGATCACCACCTGCGGGAGAAGATCACGCACTTCGACCACGAGCGCATCCCCGAGCGCGTGGTGCACGCCCGCGGTGCCGGCGCGCACGGCGTGTTCGTGGGCTACGGCACCGCCGACGCGGTGTGCAAGGCAGGGTTCCTGCGCGAGGGCGTCGAGACACCCACGTTCGTACGCTTCTCGACCGTGCTCGGCTCGCGCGGCTCGGCGGACACGGTCCGTGACACGCGAGGCTTCGCGACCAAGTTCTACACCGACGAGGGCAACTTCGACCTCGTCGGCAACAACATCCCGGTGTTCTTCATCCAGGACGGCATCAAGTTCCCCGACGTCATCCACGCCGGCAAGCCGCACCCCGACCGGGAGATCCCCAGGCGCAGAGCGCCCACGACACCTTCTGGGACTTCGTCTCGCTGCACACCGAGGCGCAGCACCACACCATGTGGAACATGTCCGACCGTGGCATCCCGCGCTCCTACCGGATGATGGAGGGCTTCGGGGTCCACACCTTCCGCGTGGAGAACGCGGCGGGGGAGACCTCGCTGGTGAAGTTCCACTGGAAGCCGCGCCTCGGCGTGCACTCGCTGACGTGGGAAGAGGCGCAGATGATCGGTGGCATCGACCCCGACTTCCACCGCCGTGACCTCTATGACGCGATCGAGGCCGGGGCGTACCCCGCCTGGGAGCTGGGCCTGCAGGTCTTCCCGGACAACCCCGAGCAGGTCTTCGAGGGGATCGACCTCCTCGATCCGACCAAGATCGTGCCCGAGGAGCTGGCGCCGGTGCAGCCGGTCGGCCTGATGGTGCTGACCGCGAACCCGACCAACTTCTTCGCCGAGACCGAGCAGGTCGCGTTCCACGTCGGCCACCTGGTGCCCGGCATCGACGCGACCGACGACCCGCTGGTGCAGGCGCGGCTGTTCTCGTACGTCGACACGCAGCTGACTCGGCTCGGTGGGCCGAACTTCAACCAGCTCCCCGTCAACCGGCCGCACACCGAGGTCAACGACATGTTCCGCGACGGCTTCCACCAGCACGCGGTGCACGCGGGCGTGGCGCCGTACAAGCCGAACTCGCTCGACGGCGGGTGTCCGTTCCACGCGGGTGCCGACGTCGAGGGCTCGTTCGAGCACCTCGCGGTGCGGGTGGCCGAGGGCACCAAGGTGCGCGCCCAGCCCGCGTCGTACGACGACCACTACAGCCAGGTGCGGCTGTTCTGGAAGAGCATGACGCCGGTGGAGCAGGAGCACATCATCCGTGCCTACACCTTCGAGCTCGGCAAGTGCTACGAGCAGGCGATCAAGGAACGCCAGCTGCAGTGCCTGGCCAACATCGACCCGGTGCTCTGCCAGGAGGTCGCGACCGGCCTCGGGCTGCCGGCGCCGTCGCCGACGGTCGAGCTGATCGAGCCCGTCACGAGTCCTGCGCTGTCGCAGGTGGGCGAGCCGTGGCCGGCCGACGGCCGGATGGTCGGCATCGTGGTCGACCCCCAGGGTGACCTCTCCGGTGTCGAGGAGGTTCGTACGGCGATCTTCACGGCCGGCATGGTGCCGCTGGTGATCGCGCCGCACGGCGGGATGATCGGTGACGGCATCGCCGTGCAGCGTACGTTCGCGACCGCTCGGTCCGTGGAGTTCGACGCCGTCCTGGTCGCCGGAGCCCCGGTGCCGGCCCCGGACGCCCTGCCGAACCGCGACGAGAAGGCGGGCGCGGCCGACACGGTCACCATCGATCCGCGCGTCGTGCTGCTGGTCGAAGAGTGCTTCCGGCACGCGAAGGTCATCGGTGCCTGGGGCGCCGGTACGGCCGTGCTCGACGCCGCCGGCTACGTCGGCGGACCGGGCATCGTCCGGGGTGAGAGCGGCGCCGAGGTGCTCGGCCAGGTCCAGGAGGACATGGCTATGCACCGGGTGTGGGAGCGGTTCGCCGTCTCCGTCTGACCTGTCTGAACCGACGTCGGCCCCCGGCCGTGACGCTGAGCCGTGCTGCTCAGCACCTCACGGACGGGGGCCGACGTGTCGGTTCCGGGGGGATCGGTGGCGAAGACATCCCCAGCGCGGTCGACACGCGACACTCGGCGTGTCGGTAGTCGCATCGAACACGTGTTCGGACTAGAGTCGTCCCCAGGTCGACGAGCAGGCCCGGACTCCACAGCACACGTGCGAGACGCACGAAGTGTCGGTGCCGGCCCCTAACGTCGTAGATGACCGGCGGATACGAGAGACAAGGGACCACGCTGATGGCTGCTGACCCGGGCAAGGGAGCACCGAAGGACCGCGACAAGGCACTCGACACGGCAATGGCCCAGATCGAGCGTTCGCACGGCAAGGGATCGGTGATGCGCCTCGGCGAGCGTGGCAAGATCCCGATCGAGGTCATCCCCACCGGGGCGACCTCGTTGGACATCGCCCTCGGCATCGGCGGGCTCCCGCGCGGCCGGATCGTCGAGATCTACGGCCCAGAGTCCTCCGGCAAGACGACCGTCGCCCTCCACGCGGTGGCCAACGCACAACGCGCCGGTGGCATCGCGGCGTTCATCGACGCGGAGCACGCGCTCGATCCCGACTACGCCAAGGCCCTCGGTGTCGACACCGACGCCCTCCTCGTGTCCCAGCCGGACTCCGGAGAGCAGGCGCTCGAGATCGCCGACATGCTGATCCGTTCCGGTGCGCTCGACATCATCGTCATCGACTCCGTCGCCGCTCTGGTGCCACGCGCCGAGATCGAGGGCGAGATGGGTGACAGCCACGTCGGTCTGCAGGCTCGACTGATGAGCCAGGCGCTGCGCAAGCTGACCGGCGCGCTCCATGGTGCCGGCACGACCGCGATCTTCATCAACCAGCTCCGCGAGAAGATCGGCGTCATGTTCGGCTCGCCCGAGACCACGACGGGCGGCAAGGCGCTCAAGTTCTACGCCTCGGTCCGTCTCGACGTGCGACGGATCGAGACGCTCAAGGACGGCACCGACATGGTCGGCAACCGCACCCGCTGCAAGGTCGTCAAGAACAAGATGGCCCCGCCGTTCAAGCAGGCCGAGTTCGACATCATGTACGGCCAGGGCATCAGCCGAGAGGGCAGCCTCCTCGACGTCGGCGTCGATGCAGGCTTCGTCCGCAAGGCCGGCGCTTGGTACACGTACGAGGGCGACCAGCTCGGCCAGGGCAAGGAAAACGCGCGCAGCTTCTTGCGTGACAACCCCGACCTCGCCAACGAGCTCGAGAAGCGGATCATGGAGCACCTCGGCATCGGAGCCACGGTGGACGAGCCGACCGACGCCGTGGCCGCTGACGCCGTGGTCGCCGGTGCGGCCGCGGGGACGCGTGCAGGTGCTGCGGGCAAGTCAGCCAAGGCCGGCAAGGCTGCGGTCGACTTCTGAGCATGGCGCGCACGCAGCGCTCGGGATCCTGGGGCCGCCGGGATCCCGAGCCGGACGCCGACCGGGACCTCGGTCCGGAGCCCGACCACGAGGCCGTGGCACGCAAGATCCTCCTGGACCGGTTGGCTGAGCGTCCGCGATCCCGAGCGGAGCTGGCCGCGCAGCTCGCGCGGCGCAACGTTCCTGACGAGATCGCCGAGAGGATGCTCGACCGGTTCGAGCAGGTCGGGCTCGTCGACGACGAGGAGTTCGCCCAGCTGTGGGTGCGCTCCCGGCAGCAGTCGCGTGGCCTCGCGGGACGGGCGTTGGCGCTCGAGCTCCGGCGCAAGGGGATCGACGACGAGATCGTGCGCGACACGATCGACACCCTCGACCCGGAGTCGGAGGAGGACGCCGCCCGTGCCGTCGTCCGCAAAAAACTCCGCTCCATGCGCAATCTCGACGAGCAGGTCAAGGTGCGACGACTTGTCGGTGCGCTCGGTCGCAAAGGCTATGGCCCCGGCATCGCCTACCGGATCGTCCGTGAGGAGGTCGGCGCGGCCGACGACTCGATGGAGGCCGAGGGCTGGCAGGACGGCCCCTGACACGTCGGACGGCCACCCGCCGACGTGTCAGCATGGAGCGGTGCGCACTGCCGTCGTCGGTGTATCGCTGGTCCTGCTCCTCGCCGCGTGCAGTGCGAGGGAGGCCGACGACGAACCGTCCTCGCCAGGCCCCGCGCCTGCGACCTCGAGCGGTCCGTCAGCGGGGAGCTCGTCGCCGGCGAAGCCTCCGGGAGTAGCCCCGAGGGATACCGGCTCGCCCGGTGGCCCGGGTGAGCCGGGCACGGACGCCCCGTCCCCGGGAGAGCCGCCGAAGCCGGTCGCGCCGACGGCCGACGGATCGGCGATGCGGGCGGCCATCCGGCACCTGGCAATCCGGGTCGGTCCGCGAGAAGCCACCACTGCGGCCTTCCGCCAGGCAGCAGGCTGGTTCGGCGGGGAGATGCGGCGGCTTGGCTACACCGTGACGGAGGAATCGTTCGCCGTACCCGCTGGAGACTCGTGGGGGACGCCGGTGAGTGCGGGCGACTCCGTCAACGTGATCGCCGATCCGCCGGGCTTCGACGCCTCGCAGCCGCACCTGGTCGTCGGCGCCCATCTCGACACCATCGCGGTGTCGCCGGGGGCCGAGGACAACGCGTCCGGCGTGGCCGTCGTGCGTGAGCTCGCCCGCTTGGCGAGTGCGTACGGTACGAGGCTCCCCGTGCGGCTCGTCGCCTTCGGGGCCGAGGAGCCACGCGGTCCGGGTGACAGCCTGCACCACTTCGGGTCTCGGCACCGCGTCGCCGCGATGAGCGGCCCCGAACGCGCTGCGGTGCGGGCCATGGTCTCGCTCGACCGCGTGGGAGTCCGGGGTCGGACGGTGCCGGTCTGCGACGGCGGGACGAGCAACGGTCGCGTCGTCCGCTCGCTGGTCGCCGCGGCCGGCGGGATCCCGACGAGCACGTGCGAGGACCGCGCCAGCGACCACTGGTCGTACGAGAAGGCCGATGTCCCGGCCGCCCGGCTCGGAAGCATCCCGTATGCCGGATACCACTCCGCTGACGACCGCTCGGGCGTGGTGGACGATCGGCAGCTCCGCCGAGTCGCGACGATCGTCTGGCGCTGGATGCGATGAGGAGAGGTCAGGGCAGGGCGTAGGGACCGGTGCTGGTCTCCCACGCGGTCCTGAGGACGGTCTGCCCCCTCGCGCCCTGGACCGGGCGCGGCGTGAAGTCGTCGTCGATCACGTACGGCACCAGCTCGATGCCCTTGAGCTCGCCGTCCCACAGCACGAGCTCGAGGACCGCGCCCTCGCGGGTCCGCCGCTGGAAGTCCATGTCGAACACGAAGTTGCCGAGCGAGTGCACCACCAGCGTGTCACCGACCTGCTCGAGTCCTTGGAGCCAGTGCGGATGACCGCCCACCACGACGTCGGCGCCCGCCTGAGCGACCACGCGCGCGACGCGGCGCTGGGACGGCTCCGGCAGGTTGGTGTATTGAGTGCCCCAGTGGGTCAGCACGACCACCGTGTCGACCCGCGCGGCCAGCGAGCGGGTCTGAGCCTCGAGTCGTGCCAGTCGTCGCTCGTCCATCGGTCCGGTGCGGGGAGGCATGTCCAGTCGGCTCGTGCCCGGGCTGGTTGCGGTGGCAGCGGGCGTCTCGCCGATCGAGTCGACGGCGAGGAACCCGACTGACGTGTCGCCCCGCTCGATGATCACCGGGCGCTCCGCCTCCGTGCGGTCACGACCGGCGCCGACGTACGGGAGGCCACTGGAGCGCAGTCGGGCGAAGGTGTCGAGCATGGCGCGCTCGCCGAAGTCGCCGAGGTGGTTGTTGGCGAGGCTGACGAGGTCGAACCCCGCCGCCCGTAGGCCTCGTCGCACCGACGGATCGCCGCCGAAGGAGTCACCGCCCTGGGTGGGCGAGCCACGCCGTGACAACGTCGACTCCAGGTTCCCCACCGTGATGTCGGCACCCGCGAGGCGGCTTGCAAGCCGTCGGAACACGGCCGTGGGGTCGTCGGCCCGCCGGAGGAGGGACCCCACTCGTCGTCCGAGCATGATGTCACCCGTGATCGCGACGGTGACGACCTCGGGCTCGGGTGCGGGGGAGGCCTGCGGGGTCGTCAACGGATACGCCGCGGGGTGCCGGATCGGGTCCTTGCTCTCGACACGCACCGTGCGCACCGTCTCGTCGACGACGGACGCGGAGACATAGCCGACGGCATCCGGGTCGAGGCGGACCGCAGCGACGACGGCGGCAGCATCGGCGAGACGGTCGGCCGCCGGGACGTCGGAGCGGTCGGTGACCAGTCGGAGCTCGGAGGGTGGGCCGGTGCTGAGGAGCCGTAGTGCGCCCTCGTGAGTGAGGACGCGCAGGGGAGAGTGGTGATGGGTGACGAAGACCGGCGCGGCACCGGTCTCGGCCCGGGGCGAGGGCGCGGCGGACGTCGGTCGGTCCCGAGTCGGCGACTGCGCCGGCTCCGGAGCAGGTCCGATCGTGCACCCGACGGCGAGCAGGAGCACTGAGAGGGTCGACGCGGTGCGTCCCATGTCCTGAGGGTACGGCGGCGTCGTACCCTCAGGGCCATGTCCGACGCCGGATCACGCGGGATCGCCTTCCGCGCCATGCGCGAGCCGGATCTGGCGATGCTGGTCGGCTGGAGGAGTGCCCCTCACGTGCTCGCGTGGTTCCGTGATCCGCCGAAGGACGTCGATGAGGCGCGCGCACGGTACGCCGAGCGGCTCGCCGGAGAGCACCCGACATGCATGTGGGTGGTCGAGGTCGAGGGTGAGCCGGTCGGCTATGTCCAGGACTTCCCGGTCGCCTCCGACGACGACCTGGCCGTTCGGGTGCAGCTGCCGGGGGCCGTCGGGTTCGACTACCTGATCGGGCGCCCGGACCTGATCGGCGCCGGGCTGGGCACGCGGATGGTCGCGGCATACCTGACGGACGTCCTGCTGGCGGCCTACCCCGATGCGCCGTGGTTCGTCGCGTGCCCGGATGCGCGCAACGCCGCGTCTCTCAGGGTGCTCGGCAAGCTCGGATTCGAGCAGCGTCAGTGGATCCAGATGCCGGGGGAGGACTACGCCGACATCGTCTGCCGCCTCGCTCGCGACGGTGTCCACCGATTGTTACCGACGAGTAACCAATCCTGCTAGGGTGCCACTCGTGAACTCGACCCTCGCGATGTACGAGCGCCTGACGACCCTGCCTCTCGGTGGCCGCCTGTTCGACCTGGCGTTCAGTCTGAAGGCCCCGTACTTCCGGACCGTCCGCCCACGGATCCGCCAGATGAGGCCGCACCGAGCGGAGCTCGTGCTCCCGAAGCGGTGGGCCGTCAAGAACCACATCGGCACGGTCCACGCGATCGCCGTCTGCAACGGCCTCGAGGCCGCGATGGGCCTGCTGGCCGAGGCCACGGTCCCCGACGGCTATCGGTGGCTGCCCAAGGGCATGGACGTCTCCTATCTGGC
>NZ_JARBCJ010000019.1:0-27909 GCF_028803055.1 Mumia sp. | reverse complement strand
AGATCGGCGGGCCTTCGTGCGTCTGTCCTGCTCAGTCGTCCTCGTCGTCGAGGCGCGCGAGCCAGGTCGCGAGCCGCTCGACCGGCACCTCGAACTCGGGGTTCAGGTCGACGAACTCCTGCAGCCGCTCAGAGAGCCACGCGAACGTGGCCTCCTCCTCGCCGCGACGGGAGGCGAGCTCCTCGATCCCACGGTCGGTGAAGTACACCGTTCCTCCTTCGCGCCTCAGGCGAACGTGCGCTCCATGAGCGCCTTGTTCTCCTCCACGTGCCGCTTGTGGTTGCCCACGGACGGCGCCGCCGACGCGTCACGCGAGACCCGCACCACGGGCAGCGACAGCTCCGGCGCCAGGTTCAGCGCCATGAACGGCCACGGACCCTGGTTGGCAGGCTCGTCCTGAACCCAGCGGACCTCACGGGCGTTGCCGTACTTGGCAAGCTCGGCCTCGATCTCCGCCAGCGGCAGCGGATAGAGCTGCTCGACGCGGACGACCGCCGTACGGATGCCGTCCTTCTCGACCTTGTCACGGGTCGCGAGGATGTCGTACGCGACCCGACCGGAGGTGAGCACGACCCGCTCGACCTTGCTCGCGTCCATGCCGCCCTCGGCCGGATCGGCGAGCACCGGCTGGAACGTGCCCGTCGTGAAGTCCTCGGGCTGCGAGGTGGCGGCCTTCAGGCGCAGGAGCTGCTTGGGGGTGAACACGATGAGCGGGCGGTGCTCGCTCTCGAGGTTCTGGCGACGCAGCAGGTGGAAGTACGAGGCGGGGGTCGACGGCTGGGCGACGACCATCGCGTCCTCTGCGGCGAGCTGGAGGAAACGCTCGATCCGGGCCGAGGAGTGGTCGGGCCCCTGGCCCTCGAAGCCGTGCGGCAGCAGCAGCACGACGCCCGACTTCTGGCCCCACTTCGCCTCACCGGCCGAGATGTACTCGTCGATGACGGACTGGGCGCCGTTGACGAAGTCGCCGAACTGTGCCTCCCACATCGTCAGCGCCTCGGGCCGCGCCACCGAGTAGCCGTACTCGAAGCCGAGCGCGGCGTACTCGCTGAGGAGCGAGTCGTAGATGTAGAACGTGCCCTGGTCCTCCGTCATGCGCGCCAGCGGCGTCCACTCGGCTCCGGTGCGACGGTCGATGATCGTCGCGAAGCGCTGCGAGAAGGTGCCGCGACGCGAGTCCTGGCCGGCGAGACGCACGGGACGCCCGTCGAGCAGGAGCGAGCCCATGGCGATGATCTCTCCCGTGCCCCAGTCGATCGGGCCGGCCGTGATCGCGGCAGCCCGGCGCTGGAGCTGCGGAAGAACCTTCGGGTGGACCGTGAAGCCGTCGGGGACGCTGGTGTAGGCCTCGGCGATGGTCTTGAGCGTCTCCGGAGACACGGCCGTCTCGAGTCGCGCGAGCTCCGGCTTCTCCGGGTACTCCGGCGCCGTCTGGTACTCGTCGACGGTGCTGGCCTCGGCGAAGACGCGGTGGAGCTGGTCCTGGTAGTCCTTGAGCGCGCTCTCGGCCTCCTCCATCGTGATGTCGCCACGACCGATGAGCGCCGACGTGTAGAGCACACGCACGGACTTCTTCTTCTCGATCACGTCGTACATCTGCGGCTGGGTGAAGCTCGGGTCGTCGCCCTCGTTGTGACCGCGCTTGCGGTAGGTGATCAGGTCGATGACCGCGTCGCGCTTGAAGGTCCTGCGGTACTCGTAGGCCAGCTGTGCGATCCGGATGCACGCCTCCGGGTCGTCGCCGTTGACGTGGAAGATCGGCGCCTGGATCATCCGGGCGACGTCGGTCGCGTACGTCGACGAGCGCGACGAGCTCGGCGAGGTGGTGAAGCCGACCTGGTTGTTGACGATCAGGTGGATCGTCCCGCCGGTGCGGTATCCGCGCAGCTGGGAGAGGTTCAGCGTCTCCGCCACGACGCCCTGGCCGGCGAACGCCGCGTCTCCGTGGATGAGCAGCGGGAGGATCGGGAACTCCTCACCGCGGTTCAGACGGTCCTGCTTGGCGCGGGTGATGCCCTCGAGCACCGGGTCGACGACCTCGAGGTGGGACGGGTTGGCGGCGACGGAGACCTTGATCTTGTCACCGCTGGCCGCCGTGAACTCGCCCTCGACACCGAGGTGGTACTTCACGTCGCCCGAGCCCTGCACGGTCCGCGGGTCGATGTTGCCCTCGAACTCGCGGAAGACGTAGCCGGGGTTCTTGCCGGCGATGTTGACCAGCACGTTGAGCCGGCCCCGGTGCGCCATGCCGATGCAGACCTCGTCGAGGTTGTCGGCCGCAGCGGCCTCGCAGATCTCGTCGACGAGCGGGATCGTCGTCTCCGAGCCCTCGAGGCTGAAGCGCTTCTGGCCGACGAACTTCGTCTGGAGGAAGGCCTCGAAGGCCTCGGCCTGGTTGAGCTTGTGCAGGATCCGCAGCTGCTCCTCGCGGGGCGGCTTGGAGTGCTCCCGCTCCACACGCTCCTGGATCCACCGCCGCTGCTCGGGATCCTGGATGTGCATGTACTCGATGCCGGAGGTGCGGGCGTAGGAGTCGCGGAGGATGCCGAGGATCTCGCGGAGCTTCATGAAGCGGCGCTCGCGGCCGCCGAACGAGCCCGTCGCGAACTCGCGCTCGAGGTCCCACAGCGTGAGCCCGTGCGAGGAGATCTCGAGGTCGGGGTGGCTGCGGGGGGAGTGGTCGAGCGGGTTGGTGTCGGCCATCAGGTGGCCGCGCACGCGGAAGGCGTGGATGAGCTCGAGCACGCGGGCCTGGCGGTGGACCTCGTCGTCGTGGCTGACGGCGATGTCGCGGGCCCAGCGGATCGGCTCGTACGGGATCTTCAGCGACGCGAAGATCTCGTCGTAGAAGCCCTCCTCGCCGAGGAGCAGACCGCTCACGCGGCGCAGGAAGTCGCCCGACTGCGCGCCCTGGATGATCCGGTGGTCGTAGGTCGACGTCAGGGTCATCATCTTGGAGATGGCCTGGGTGGCGAGGGTGTGCTCGGAGGCGCCCTGGAACTCCGGCGGGTAGTCCATCGAGCCGACGCCGATGATGGCGCCCTGGCCCTTCATCAGGCGCGGCACCGAGTGGTTGGTGCCGATCGTGCCCGGGTTGGTCAGGCTGATCGTCGTGCCCTGGAAGTCGGCGACCGTCAGCTTGTTGTTGCGCGCCTTGTCGACGACGGCCTCGTACGCCGTCCAGAACTGGGCGAAGTCCATCGTGTCGGCCTGCTTGATCGACGGCACGACCAGCTGACGGGTGCCGTCGGGCTTGGCGAGGTCGATCGCGAGACCGAGGTTGACGTGAGCGGGCTGGAGGAGGTTGGGCTTCCCGTCGACGACCTCGAAGCCGGCGTTCATCTCCGGCATCGCCGTGAGCGCCTTGACCAGCGCGTAGCCGATGATGTGGGTGAACGACACCTTGCCACCACGCGCGCGGGCGAGGTGGTTGTTGATGACGATGCGGTTGTCGATCAAGAGCTTGACCGGCACCGAGCGGACACTCGTCGCGGTCGGGACCGAGAGGCTCTCGTCCATGTTCAGCGCCGTACGGGCCGAAGCGCCGCGAAGGACCTTCTTCTCCACGTCGGCGCCGGGGGCGGGAGCCGACGTCTTGGCCGCCGGGGCGTTGGGCTTCGGCTTCGCCTTGGCCGGCTTGGCAGCCTTGTCGGCGTCGCCCGTGGGTGCGGCCTTCACGCTCTCGGTCGGGGGCGAGGCCACCGCCGGGCGGGCGCCGTCACCGGCCGGCGTGGGGATGTCCCCGGCCGCCGTCGGCTTGGCTGTGGGCGGACGGACAGCGGTCGCCGTCGCCTTCACCGGCCGGGCGCTGCTCGAGCCGTTCGACGTCGGGGGACTGCTCGGCGCTGTTCCATCGCCTTCGAAGAGGCGAGACCACGACGCGTCGACCGACGCGGGGTCCGACTTGTAGCGCTCGTACATCTCCTCGACGAGCCACTGGTTGGTGCCAAAATCTGGCAGGGGGCTGTCGCTCTGGGCCACGGCCTCGATCGCCTCTTCCGGGTTGTCCGTTGTCTCCGACGCCCCGCAGGGCATACGCGTACCCGGGTAGACCCCGAAGGAAGGGGCGTCATCGACGGTACCGAAGCATGTCCAGGCTCACATCCAGGCGGTGACGTCCGGGTTCGGACGTCCAGATCAGGGGCACGTCCGGGGGCGTCCCCGATCACAACGGGCCCCGGGTGCGCACAGGATGGCAGCATGCTCCTGCCACTGGTCTCGGTCACCGTCATCGGCATCGTCGCCGGTCTCCTCCTCCGGCCCTCTCCACCGGTACGGAGGAGCAGGCCCCGCGGTGTCGCGGTCGGGGTCCTCGGGGCGTGGGCGGGCTTCCTCGTCCTCGCCCTCCTCGGCGTCGTCGTCGACGTCGTGGCCGGCACGGGAACATACGTCGCCCTGCTCGGGCACGCGGGCGCCGTCCTCGGTGCGGCCGCCGCGAGCAGGTCGTAGGCGGCCGGCCTCGAGCGTCTAGGCCGTCCGGTCGTCGCGGGCGGAGGCGGCGACGAAGCGTGCCTCGGCGGCGCGCCAGGCCGACTGCGCGGCCGAACGGACCACGGGGACCAGCGGCGCGACGGCGGCGGTCGCCGAGGCCGGCAGGTGCTGGCGACCCCAGCGGCGAGCGTCACCCCACAGGTCGAGGCCGCGTGCCTGCAGCTCGAGACGCCGCCACGCGCGCTCCAGGTCGGCCACGGCATCGGCGTAGGCGGCGATGCTCGCGTGGTCGCGCGGCCGCGCCGCGTCCCGCCGGGAGGAGGCGGTCGAGGCGAGCGCCACGAAGCGCGCGGTCGGGCGACGGCGTACGTCGTCGGCGAGCGCCGCGGACTCGTGGCCGTGGACCTCCTCGCGCATGTCCATCCAGGCGTCGAGGATCCCGTCGTGCCGGTGCAGCGACGTACGGTGCAGGCGGGCGAAGTAGGCCCGCGCGCGGCGACGGTAGCCCACCTCCTCGGCGGTCAGTGCCGCCATGCACGCGCCTGCTGCGACCACGGCGACCACCGGTCCGACGGTGAGACCGACCAGGGCCGCCACGCTGAGCCAGGCCGCCCAGCTGGGGAGGCGGTTGCCGCGGTTCGCTCGCATGCCCACCAGGGTACGTCGGCGCGGGCACGTTCGGACAGCATCGCGACGGACGAAGCGCCCGGAAGAAGAACAGCCGCTGACCTGTCGGTGCAGGTCAGCGGCTTGATCTGTCGGTGCCCCCGGTAGGATTCGAACCTACGCTCCCGCCTCCGGAGGGCGGTGCTCTATCCCCTGAGCTACGGGGGCGTGCGCGCTTCTCGAGCGAGCCCGACAACGGTAGCGCACGCCGAGTACGGTTGCGCACATGCCCTTCCCGAACGGCCGACCGCCGCGTGTCCTGGTGGTCGACGACACCGACTCGATCCGCCTGCTGCTGCGGACCAACTTCGAGCTGGAGGGATGGACCGTCCTGGAGGCGGCCGACGGCCTGGAGTGCCTCGACGTCGTCGTGGACACCCGGCCCGACGTGGTGACGATCGACGTCGTCATGCCCCGGATGGACGGGCTGGAGACTGTACGCGCGCTCCGCAGGTCCCCGAGCACCCGTGACATCCCGGTCGTCATGGTGACGACCCAGGCCCAGGCGTACGACCTCCAGCGGGGCCAGGACGTCGGCGTGGACGCCTACGTCACCAAGCCCTTCGACCCCGCGGTGCTGGTCCGTACCGTGCGCGAGGTGATCGAGGGGGCGTCCCAGCCCGGATAGCCGAGTGAGACCGCGGCGCCTGCGTTGACGGGCCTCGATACGATTCGTAGGTGACTCCCGAACAGCTCTCCGATGCGATCGTCGACGCCCTCAACGCCCTGGTGGCGTCGGGGACGGTATCCCTGCCCGAGGTTCCCGCGTCGGTGGTCGTCGAGCGACCCAAGGTCAAGGATCACGGCGACTACTCGACCAACGTCGCGATGCGGCTCGGCAAGCAGGCCCAGATGGCGCCGCGGGACCTGGCTGCCGCGCTCGCGGAGCAGCTCGCGAAGGCCCCGGGAGTGGGTTCCGTCGAGGTCGCCGGGCCTGGGTTCCTCAACGTCCGCGTCGACACCGGGGCTCAAGGCTCCCTCGCCGGCGACATCGTCCGTGCCGGCAGCGCGTACGGCATCACGGACACGCTGGGCGGCCGACGGGTCAACCTCGAGTTCATCTCGGCCAACCCCACGGGTCCGCTGCACCTCGGCCACACCCGCTGGGCCGTCGTCGGTGACGCGATCGCCCGGGTCGTCAGCGCGGCCGGGGCCCAGGTCTCGACCGAGTTCTACGTCAACGACCGCGGCACCCAGATGGACAAGTTCGCGGCCTCGCTGATGGCGGTGGCCAACGGCGACGAGGTCCCGGAGGACGGCTACCACGGTGGCTACGTCGTCGACCTCGCCGCGGAGGTCGTCGCCGCGGTCCCGGGGATCCTCGACCTGCCCGCCGACGAGCAGCTCGCCGCGTTCCGCGAGAACGGCTACGAGCTCCAGCTCGCCCACCAGAAGGCCGACCTCGCCACCTTCCGGACCGTGTTCGACTCCTGGTTCTCCGAGCGTTCGCTCGTCGCGTCCGGCGCCGTCGACCGGGCGCTGGAGGTCATCGCCGAGGAGGGCCATCTGTACGAGGCCGACGGTGCCACCTGGATGCGGACGACCGACTTCGGTGATGACAAGGACCGGGTCCTGATCCGCTCCAACGGGGAGCAGACCTACTTCGCGTCCGACACGGCCTACTACCTCGACAAGCGGGCCCGTGGCTTCGAGCAGTGCCTCTATCTCCTGGGAGCCGACCACCACGGCTATGTCGGACGGCTCCAGGCCATGGCGGCGTGCGCCGGGGACGAGCCGGGCTACAACCTCCAGGTGCTCATCGGCCAGCTCGTCAAGATCCTCTCCGACGGGGTGGAGCTCAAGCTGTCGAAGCGGGCGGGCACGCTCGTCACGCTCTCGGAGCTGATCGACATGGTCGGTGTGGACCCGTTGCGCTACACGCTCGTACGGCACCCGGTCGACTCCCCGCTGACGGTCGACGTGGCCGAGATGACGCGGCAGAGCCCGGACAACCCGGTCTACTACGTCCAGTACGCGCACGCGCGCCTCTCCAGCATCCTGCGCAACGGCGCCGACCTCGGGATCGTCCCGGCGCCCGACGCCGCCGACCTGTCGTACCTCTCGACCGAGCGCGAGGGCGACCTCCTGCGCGCGCTGGCGGAGTTCCCCCGGGTCGTGGCCCGCGCCGCGGAGCTGCGCGAGCCGCACCGCGTCGCGCGCTACCTGGAGGACACAGCGGCGGCGTTCCACAAGTTCTACGACGTGTGCCGCGTCCTTCCGCAGGGCGACGAGGACGTGCAGCCCGTCCACACGGCACGCCTGGTCCTCATCGACGCCACCCGCACGGTCCTGGCCAACGGGCTGGAGCTGCTCGGCGTCTCCGCTCCCGAGCGGATGTGATCCGGTGCGTTCGCACGAGGCCGGTGCGCTGCACGGGCAGGCCGGGAGCCGGGGTCCGGCATGGCTGCGCGAGCCCGACGACACCAACGAGCTGGTGCGGCACCTGTGGTCCGACCATGTCGAGCGGCGCGAGGACGGCGAGCTGGCCGTCGCCGGCGTCGGCGCGACAGAGCTGGCCGCGGAGTTCGGGACGCCCCTCTACGTCGTCGACGAGGACGATCTCCGCGGACGCGCGCGCGCCTTCCGCGAGGCGTTCGCCGGGTGGGACGTCTACTACGCCGCGAAGGCCTTCCTCTCGACCGCGATCGCGCGGTGGATCACCGAGGAGGGCCTGCGGATGGACGTGTGCACCGGGGGCGAGCTCGCCGTCGCGCTGCGTGCCGGTGTACCCCCGGAGAACCTCGGCCTGCACGGCAACAACAAGAGCATCAGTGAGATCCGCCGGTCGCTCGAGGCCGGGGTGGGCAGGATCATCGTCGACTCGCTCCTCGAGGTGGAGCGCGTCGCGACGGTCGCTGCCGAGCTGGGGGTGACGGCGCGGGTGATGGTGCGGGTGACCGCCGGCGTCGAGGCACACACCCACGAATACATCGCCACCGCGCACGAGGACCAGAAGTTCGGCCTCTCCATCACCGAGGGCGACGCCTTCGAAGCGGTGCGGCAGGTGCTCGAGCGGCCGTCGCTGGAGCTGCTCGGGCTGCACTCGCACATCGGGTCGCAGATCTTCGACACCGCGGGCTTCGAGGTTGCGGCGCACCGGGTGCTGGCCCTGCACGCCCGGATCTGCGCCGACCTGGGCTACGTCGCCCCCGAGCTCGACCTCGGCGGCGGCTACGGCATCGCGTACACGACCCAGGACGACCCCTCCACCCCGCAGCAGCTCGCCGACGGCATGCGCGAGATCGTCGAGCGGGAGTGCCGCGGGCTGGGCGTCGCCGTCCCGCGACTGTCCGTCGAGCCGGGTCGCGCGATCTCCGGACCCTCCACGTTCACGCTGTACGAGGTGGGCACCACCAAGGAGGTGGCGCTCGACGGCGGAGCGATGCGACGCTACGTCGCCGTCGACGGCGGGATGAGCGACAACATGCGCACCGCTCTGTACGACGCCGACTACTCGTGCACGCTCGCCTCCCGTGCCTCCACGGCCACGCCGGTGCTCAGTCGTGTCGTCGGCAAGCACTGCGAGTCCGGAGACATCCTGGTCAAGGACGAGTTCATGCCGTCCGACGTGGCCCCGGGCGACCTGATCGCGGTGCCTGGCACCGGCGCGTACTGCCGCTCGCTGGCCTCCAACTACAACCACGTCCCACGCCCCGCGGTGGTCGCGGTCAAGGACGGGGCGGCTCGGCTGATCGTGCGCCGGGAGACCGAGGACGACCTGCTGCGCCTCGACGTCGGCTGACCTGCCTGTCGCTCATGCGCCGGACACCGGCGTCCGGCGCCCGCCTCCACGACTAGGCTGGCCCTGTGACCTCCCACCCTGATCAACCTCGCACCCTGCGCGTGGCGCTGCTCGGGCACGGCGCCGTCGGCAGCGAGGTGGCTCGCCTGCTCACCCGTGACGCCGACGAGCTGGCCCAGCGTGTCGGTGCCCGCCTCGAGCTGGTCGGCGTCGCCGTCAACAGCGCGCGCAGCGACCGCGAGACCGTCTTCGACCCTGCTCTCCTGACCACCGACGCGATGTCGCTGGTCACGCGCGGGGACGTCGACGTGGTGATCGAGCTGATCGGGGGCATCGAGCCTGCCCGGTCGCTGGTGCTGGCGGCGCTCGAGCATGGAGCATCGGTGGTCACGGGCAACAAGGCGCTCCTCGCCGAGGACAGCACCACGCTCTTCGCCACGGCCGATGCCGCCGGTCGCGACCTGTCGTACGAGGCGGCCGTCGCTGGAGCGATCCCGATCGTCCGGCCGCTGCGCGAGTCGTTGACCGGCGATCACGTGCGTCGTGTCCTGGGCATCGTCAACGGGACCACCAACTTCATCCTCGACGCGATGACGAGCACCGGCCAGAGCTTCGACGAGGCGCTCGCGGAGGCCCAGCGTCTCGGGTTCGCCGAGGCCGACCCGACCGCCGACGTCGAGGGCTTCGACGCCGCCGCGAAGGCAGCCATCTTGGCGAGCCTCGCGTTCCACACCCGGGTGACCATCGACGACGTCCACCGCGAGGGCATCAGCAGCGTCACCGCGGCAGAGATCGCCTCGGCCGACGACATGGGCTGCGTCGTCAAGCTGTTGGCGATCTGCGACCAGAGCTCGGACGGTCAGGCGGTCTCCGCCCGAGTCCACCCCGTGATGATCCCCAAGGACCACCCTCTCGCCAGCGTGCGCGGGGCCTACAACGCGGTCTTCGTGGAGAGCGAGTCCGCCGGACAGCTGATGTTCTACGGTCCCGGCGCAGGGGGGTCCCCGACGGCGAGCGCCGTCCTCGGCGACGTCGTGGCCGTGGCCCGCAACCGGCTGCTCGGGGTGACCGGCCCGCCCGAGCGGACCCACGCCCGTCGCCGCGTCCTCGGCATCGGCGACGCCCTGACCCGCTATCACATCGCCCTCGACGTCGACGACAAGGCAGGCGTGCTCGCCTCGGTCGCCCTGGCGTTCGCGGAGAACGAGGTCTCGATCTCGGCCGTCCAGCAGGAAGGCCACGGCGACGACGCCCAGCTCGTCGTCATCACCCACACCGCGACCGACGCCGCGCTCTCGCGCACGGTACGACTGCTCCGCGACCTGCCGATGGTCCGTGACGTGTCGTCGGTGATGCGGGTCGAAGGAGAAGGACTGTGACCGAGCAGCACGGTACCCGCCTGTGGCGCGGCGTGATCGACGAGTACCGCGACCGTCTCCCCGTCGTCGGGGACACGCCGGCGGTGACGCTGGGGGAGGGTGGCACGCCCCTGGTCCACTCGGGCTGGCTCTCTGAGATCACGGGCTGCGACGTCCACCTGAAGGTCGAGGGGAGCAACCCCACGGGCTCGTTCAAGGACCGTGGCATGACGGCCGCGATCACGGTGGCAGCGGCCGAGGGGGCCGAGGCGGTCGTGTGCGCGTCGACCGGCAACACGTCGGCGTCGATGGCTGCCTACGCCGCCCGCGCCGGCCTGCGCCCCATCGTCCTCGTCCCACAGGGCAAGATCGCCGCGGGCAAGATGGCTCAGGCCCTGATGTTCGACTCCCTGGTCGTGCAGGTGCGCGGCAACTTCGACGACTGCCTCGACATCGCCCGCGGGCTCGCCGACAGCTATCCCGTCGCGCTCGTCAACTCCGTCAACCCGGTGCGGATCCAGGGCCAGAAGACAGGCGCCTTCGAGGTGGTCGACGCCCTCGGCGACGCGCCGGACCTGCACGTCATGCCGGTCGGCAACGCCGGCAACATCTCGGCGTACTGGCTGGGCTACAGCGAGTACGCCGCCGACGGCGTGGCGACGCGTCGTCCGCAGATGTGGGGCTTCCAGGCCGAGGGCGCTTCGCCCCTGGTCCAGGGACACCCCGTGACGGACCCTGACACCATTGCCACCGCCATCCGCATCGGCAACCCCGCCTCCTGGGACTCCGCCATTGCGGCGCGGGACGAGTCCGGCGGACGCATCGCCTCGGTGTCGGACCGCGAGATCCTCGACGCGCAGCGCGAGCTGGCCCGGCACGACGGCGTATTCGTCGAGCCGGCGTCGGCCGCCGGCGTGGCCGGGCTGCTCAAGGCCACGGCTGCGGGTGAGGTGCCGACCGGCGCCACGGTGGCGGTCGTCGTCACCGGCAACGGCCTCAAGGACATCGACACGCCCTTGACCCATCTCGGTGACATCGCCGAGAACGTCGTGGACGCCGATGTCCGCAAGGCGGCCGAGCTCGCCGGTCTGGCATGAGCCCCTTCGTCTCGGGGCCGGTGACGGTGGTGACCCCGGCCTCGTCGGCGAACCTCGGCCCCGGCTACGACACCCTCGGCCTCGGACTCGGCCTCTACGACGAGGTCACGGCCGAGGTCGTTAGCGGGTCAGGGCTCGATGTGACGGTCGAGGGCGTGGGTGCCGACGACGTGCCTCGTGACGAGTCGCACCTCGTGGTCCGCGCCCTGCGCGCCGTCTTCGACGAGGCCGGCCTCGACCAGCCGGGTCTGCGGGTGCGCTGCCTCAACCGCATCCCGCACGCGCGTGGGCTCGGGTCGAGCTCCGCGGCGATCGTCGGCGGGATCTCCGCGGCGCGGGCGCTGTTGACCGCGACCGCTCCCGGGACGATCGCGCCGCCCGGCGCGGTGACGGTGGACGACGCCAGCGCTCTCCAGCTGGCGACCCGGATCGAGGGTCACCCGGACAACGTCGCTGCCGCACTCCTCGGCGGCCTCACCATCGCCTGGGACGACGGTGCCCGGACACGTGCCGTACGCCTCGACGTGCAGGCCTCCGTGGTGGCCTTCGTGCCCCCGGACGGGGTGAGCACCGAGGTTGCCCGCGGGCTGCTGCCCGACCAGGTCCCGCACGCCGACGCCGCCCGCAACGCCGGTCGCGCGGCGCTGCTCGTGGCCGCGTTCGACGGGCGGCCCGAGCTGCTGCTCGACGCGACCGAGGATGCGCTGCACCAGGCGTATCGGGCGCCGGCGATGCCCGCGTCGTACGCGCTCGTGCAGGAGCTGAGGGCTGACGGCGTCCCGGCGATCATCTCCGGCGCCGGCCCGACCGTGCTGGCCTTCGCGACCGACATCTACGAGGCGGCGCCGCTGGTCGGACGCGCGCCCGAGGGTTGGGCGGCGCTCCCGCTCGAGATCGCCGCCCGCGGCGCCTGCCGGGCCTGACCGATCCTCGGAGGGCGCTGTCTCACCATCTGTTCACCAGGGGAACATGTGGACTGTGGGGGGTGTTACAGTCGCATCGGGTGATCCGAGAGGGTACGACTCGCTCGCACCTCCTCGACCCCATCTCTCCCCGCATCCTCCTGACGTCCGTCGATGTTCAGAAGTTCCAGGACCGCGTGGGAACCGCACATGCTTGTCCGCCTCCGGTTCACGGGGTCGGGCCTGGCGGTCCGCTACCTCGTACGGACCGCTCACAACGAGCGGCGCCCGAGTGCCGCCTGACGTGGGAAGGACCTCACGTGACCGAAACACCCACCCTGCTCGGTGGCGCCGGCGAGCCCGCAGCCGAGCCCGTGGCGAAGACCTCCCGTCGACGGGGGACCGGCCTCAACGCCATGGTTCTCCCGGAGCTGCAGCAGATCGCCTCCGGCCTCGGCATCAAGGGGGTCGGCAAGATGCGCAAGGGCGCGCTGATCGAAGCCATCCAGTCTGCACAGGGCGGCTCGACCACCGCGGCGCCGGCGCGTACGAGCGCTCCCGAGGCGACCACGCCCGAGGCGGCCGCCGCGACGACCGAGAGTGCCCCTCGCGCGGAGACGCGTGAGGATCGTGGCCAGCAGGCCCGCGGCGACAAGCGGGACGCCCGCGGCGACAAGGCCCGCGAGGACCGCGGCGGCGACAAGCCCCGCGAGGACCGGGGCGACCGCGGCGGCGACAAGGCCCGCGAGAACCGGGGCGACCGCGGCGGCGACAAGCCCCGCGAGGAGAAGCCTCGGGCAGAGCGCGCGGAGAAGTCCCGCGACGACCGCAGCGGCGACCAGAATGCTGCCGACGCCCAGCGCGCCGACAAGACCGAGAGCCGCGACCGCGGTGACGCCGACCGCGGCAACGACCGCGACGGCGAGGGCGGCGGACGCCGCCGAAACCGAAACCGCAACCGCAACCGCAACCGTGATCGCGACCGCAGCGACCGGGGCGACCGCAGCGACCGGGGCGACCGGGGCGACCGGGGTGACCGCAGTGAGCGGACCGGGCGCGAGTCCGAGCCAATGGTGGGCGACGACGATGTCCTCATCCCCGCTGCCGGCATCCTCGACGTGCTCGACAACTACGCGTTCGTGCGCACCAGCGGCTACCTGCCCGGCGAGAACGACGTCTACGTCTCGCTGTCGATGGTCCGCAAGTGGGGCCTGCGCAAGGGCGACGCGATCGTGGGTCAGGTGCGCCAGCCCCGTGAGGGCGAGCGCAAGGAGAAGTTCAACCCCCTGGTCAAGATCGAGTCGGTCAACGGCATGACGATCGAGGAGGCCAAGCAGCGGGTCGAGTTCTCCAAGCTCACCCCGCTCTACGCCTCGGAGCGTCTCCGCCTGGAGACCGAGCCGACTCAGCTCGCGGGCCGCATCATCGACATCGTGTCGCCCATCGGCAAGGGCCAGCGCGGACTGATCGTGTCGCCCCCCAAGGCCGGCAAGACGATGGTGATGCAGCAGATCGCCAACGCGATCACGACCAACAACCCCGAGTGCCACCTGATGGTCGTCCTCGTCGACGAGCGCCCGGAGGAGGTCACCGACTTCCAGCGCACCGTCAAGGGCGAGGTCATCGCGTCGACCTTCGACCGGCCGGCCACCGACCACACGACGGTCGCCGAGCTGGCGATCGAGCGCGCCAAGCGTCTCGTCGAGCTCGGGCACGACGTGGTCGTCCTGCTCGACGGCATCACGCGCCTCGGACGTGCCTACAACCTTGCCGCCCCGGCGAGCGGGCGCATCCTCTCCGGTGGCGTCGACTCGTCGGCGCTCTACCCGCCGAAGCGGTTCTTCGGCGCCGCTCGCAACATCGAGGACGGCGGGTCGCTGACCATCCTCGCCACCGCGCTGGTCGAGACCGGCTCGCGGATGGACGAGGTGATCTTCGAGGAGTTCAAGGGCACCGGCAACATGGAGCTGCGTCTCCGCCGCGAGTTCGCCGACAAGCGGATCTTCCCGGCGATCGACGTGGAGTCCTCCGGCACCCGGCGCGAGGAGCTCCTGATGAGCCGCGAGGAGCTGTCCATCATCTGGAAGCTGCGTCGCGTGCTGTCGGGCCTGGACGGTCAGCAGGCCCTGGAGCTCATGATCGAGAAGCTCAAGACGACCAAGAGCAACGTCGAGTTCCTCATGCAGATCAACCAGAGCACCCCCGCCACCGGACGCCGGGGCAATGGGGACGACGACTGATGAGCAGCGTCTACGACTTCCGCGCCGTCGACATCGACGGCACGGAGCGGGATCTCGACGAGTTCCGGGGTAAGGCGGTCCTCGTCGTCAACACGGCGAGCAAGTGCGGCTTCACCCCGCAGTACGAGGGGCTTGAGAAGCTGTACCGGGAGTACCAGGACGAGGGCCTCGTGGTGCTCGGCTTCCCGTGCGACCAGTTCCGCAACCAGGAGCCGGGCGACGAGGCCGAGATCAAGGAGTTCTGCTCCCTGACCTACGACGTGACCTTCCCCATGTTCGCCAAGGTCGACGTCAACGGGCCGGAGGCGCACCCGCTCTACCAGTGGTTGCGCGACCAGAAGTCGGGCGTCCTCGGTGACCGGATCAAGTGGAACTTCACCAAGTTCCTCATCGACCCCGAGGGCAACGTGGTGGACCGCTATGCGCCCACCACCAAGCCCGAGGACCTCGCCGACGACATCGAGAAGCTCCTGCGGTGAACCCTCTGGTGGTCACGGTGGTGCTGCTCAACGCACTCGCCGGGGCCTCGGTGCTGTTCGCGCTGACCGAGGCCAACAAGGGTGTGCCGATCTCCGAGACCGCGGTCTACCTCACCGTCGCGGTGGGGCTCATGGCGCTCTCGGTGATCCTCCTGGCGGGCTCGATGATCGCGGCCTGACCAGGGAATGCAACCCCGACGATTCGTGTTTCACCGAGCGACGGTGGCACAATGCCTACGGCTCTGGTTCACGGCCCGACCAGCGGGACGACCCAGCGGCTGACGAGAGGAAGACACATGAAGCACGACATCCACCCCAAGTACGTCGCGACCGAGGTCTCCTGCACCTGCGGCAACACGTTCACGACCCGCAGCACCTCGACCGAGGGCGTCATGCGCGTCGAGACCTGCTCTGCCTGCCACCCGTTCTACACGGGCAAGCAGCGCATCCTCGACACCGGCGGCCGCGTCGCCCGCTTCGAGAAGCGCTACGGCAAGAAGTAACCCCGTCGCGGCGCCGGCCACGCACCTCGCGTGCGCCGGCGCCGTTGTCATGTCAGGACCCGTTACGCAGGGAGGGAGGAGACCGATGAGCAACCGGTTCGACGCCGTGGAGTCGCTCGTGCGCGAGCACGCCGACCTCGAGACGCAGATGGCCGATCCCGCCGTCCACTCCGACCCTGCGCGCGCCAAGCGGCTCGGCCAGCGCTATGCCGAGCTCACGAGCATCGTCCGGACCTACCACGACTGGCAGCAGACGGTGGACGACGTCCAGGCCGCGCGTGAGCTCGCCGACGAGGACCCCGACTTCGCCTCCGAGGTGGCGTCCCTCGCGAGCCGCGAGCACGACCTCGCTGAGCGGCTGCAGCGCCTCCTGGTCCCGCGTGACCCCGCTGACTCCAAGGACGCGATCCTCGAGATCAAGGCGGGCGAGGGTGGCGAGGAGTCCGCGCTGTTCGCCGGCGACCTGCTCCGGATGTACCTGCGCTGGGCGGAGAGCCGCGGCTGGAAGACCGAGCTGATCGACGAGAACGCCTCCGACCTCGGCGGCTACAAGTCGGTGACGGTCGGCGTGAAGGCCAAGGGAAGGCCCGAGCCGGGGGAGGCGCCGTACGCGAAGCTCAAGTTCGAGGGCGGCGTCCACCGGGTCCAGCGCGTGCCCGTGACAGAGTCGCAAGGCCGCGTCCACACCTCCGCCGCCGGCGTGCTCGTCCTCCCCGAGGCCGAGTCCGTCGATGTCGACGTCAACGAGAACGACCTCCGGATCGACGTCTTCCGGTCGTCGGGGCCGGGCGGGCAGAGCGTGAACACGACCGACTCCGCCGTCCGGATCACCCACCTTCCCACCGGCATCGTGGTGAGCTGCCAGAACGAGAAGAGCCAGCTCCAGAACAAGGAGCAGGCGCTGCGGATCCTCCGCTCGCGGCTGCTGCAGGCCGCTCAGGACGCCGCCGACGCCGAGGCCTCGGACGCCCGCCGTTCACAGGTCCGCACGGTCGACCGCTCCGAGCGGATCCGGACCTACAACTTCCCCGAGAACCGCATCTCCGACCACCGCGTGGGCTTCAAGGCCTACAACCTCGACCAGGTGATGGACGGCGCGCTCGACGACGTCGTGGAGGCCTGCGTCGATGCCGACCTCGCCGCGCGGCTCGCCGCCGTCGAGAGCTCGGCGTGACCCAGGTCCGTACGGCACTGGCCGACGCCGCCCGTCGGCTCGCCGAGGCGGGGGTCGCCTCGCCGCGCAACGACGCCGAGCTGCTCCTCGCCCACGTGCTCGGGACGGGGCGGTCGGGTCTGCTGCTCGTGGACGGCATCGACGACGCACAGGCGACGGCGTACGAGGAGCTGGTCGTCCGCCGTGCGGCCCGAGAGCCGCTGCAGCACCTGACGGGCTCGGCCGCCTTCCGCTACCGCGACCTGGCCGTAGGCCCGGGGGTCTTCGTGCCCCGCCCCGAGACCGAGTCGCTGGTCGAGTGGGGCCTGTCGGTCCTCGACTCGTTCGAGGTCGAGCACCCCGTGGTCGTCGACCTCGGGACGGGATCCGGTGCGATCGCCGGTGCCGTCGCCTCCGAGCGGCCGCACACCCGCGTCCACGCCGTCGAGCTGGGCGACGCGGCCTTTGCCTACGCCGAGAACAACCTGGCCGGCCTCGGCGTCGACCTTCGCCACGGTGACCTCGCGGAGGCGTTCCCCGACCTCGACGGGACCGTCGACCTCGTCCTGGCCAACCCGCCGTACATCCCTCTCACGGCGTGGGAGTCGGTCGCCGTCGAGGCCCGTGACCACGATCCCGACCTGGCGCTGTGGTCGGGGGAGGACGGGCTCGACGCGATGCGTGACGTCGCCGCGACGGCGGCTCGGCTGCTGCGCCACGGCGGCTGGGTCGGCGCCGAGCACGCCGACGTTCAGGGGGCCTCCGCGCCCGCCGTCTTCGTCGCGCACGGTGCCTTCGAAGAGGTCCGCGATCGCGCCGACCTGGCCGGGAGGCCGCGGTTCGTCACCGCGCGCCGCGCTCGTCGGTAGGGACCTCCCGCCCTGTTGCCGCCCCAACCAGCAGGGGTACGGCGGGTCCAGGACCGGTGCTGGCACGATGGCCCTGTGAGCGAACGGTTCTCCTGCCTCGACGACGACCAGCGTGACGCCGGGCTGGAGGCTGCCCGGGCGGCGATCCGCGACAACGCCCTGGTCGTGATGCCGACCGACACGGTCTACGGGATCGCCGCGGACGCCTTCGAGCCCGAGGGGGTCGCAGCACTGCTGGCCGCCAAGGGACGGGGCCGGCACATGCCGCCCCCGGTCCTCGTCGCCTCCACCACCACGCTCGACGCGCTGGCGTCACGGATGGAGCCGTACGTGCACACGCTGGCCGAGGCGTTCTGGCCCGGGCCGCTGACCCTGATCTGCCGCCAGCAGGAGTCGCTGGTGTGGGACCTCGGCGAGACACGAGGGACCGTGGCGATCCGCATGCCCGCGGACGAGAACGCCCTGGCGCTGCTGCGCCGTACGGGGCCGCTCGCCGTGTCGAGCGCCAACCTCACCGGGCGTCCCGCCGCCACCACGGTCGAGGAGGCCGAGGAGCAGCTCGGCGAGAGTGTCGCGGTCTATCTGGACGGCGGGCCTGCGGGCAGCGGCGTGCCCTCGACGATCGTCGACTGCACGGGCGACCTCCCGAGAGTCGTGGGCGCCCGGCGCGATCACGGTCGAGCAGATCGTCGAGCTCGGGGTCGAGGTCGGCTGACCCGTGCGCGAGTATCTCGTCGTCTTCCTCGTCGCCGTCGCGGTGACCTATGTCCTGGCCGTCCTGGCGCGCGAGAGTGCGATGAGGGTCGGGGCCTACGCGCGGGTGCGCGACCGCGACGTGCACGCCATCCCCATCCCGTACTTCGGCGGGATCGCGATGCTGCTCGGCCTGCTCGCGGCCTACCTGGTGGCGTCGCAGATGCCGTTCCTGTCGCGCTCGGAGGACGCCGTGCTCTCGGACGCGGGCGCAGTGATGGTCGGGGCGACGGTCATCACGGTCGTCGGCGTGATCGACGACATGTACGAGCTGGACGCGCTCACGAAGTTCGCCGGACAGGTCCTCGCCGCGGTCATCACGGTGTCGATGGGCGTGCAGCTCGTCTATCTCCCGCTCCCGGGAACCACGTGGGCGATCGATCCGCTCCAGTCGATCTTGTTCTCCGTCCTGACGATCGTCATCTGCGTCAACGCGGTGAACTTCGTCGACGGGCTCGACGGTCTGGCCGCCGGCGTCGCCGGCATCGGAGCGGTGTCGTTCTTCATCTTCGCCTTCGTCCTCGTCTCCGAGAACCGGCAGACGAACGCGATCGCCGCGGCGATGCTGTGCGCCGCTCTCGCCGGCGTCTGCGCGGGGATCCTGCCGCACAACTTCAACCCTGCACGGATGTTCATCGGCGACGCCGGAGCGATGCTCCTCGGCTTCGTGCTCGCATGCTCGGCCATCTCCTTGTCGGGCAGGTTCTCGGCTGCCGAGGCGATCCAAGGCCTCGGCGGCGCCCAGGCGTCCCTCTTCCCCGCCCTGCTGCCGCTGCTGCTTCCCTTCGCGGTGCTGCTCGTCCCGTTCGTGGACATGCTGATGGCGGTCGTACGCCGTACCCGTGCCGGGCGCTCGCCGTTCGCGCCCGACAAGCTGCACATGCACCACCGGTTGCTGGAGATCGGCCACTCGCACCGCCGGGCGGTGCTGGTCATGTACATGATCTCGGGGGTCGTGGCCTTCGGCGCCGTGGCACTCGGCCTGATCGGGGGATGGCGCGCGGTGGCGGGGGTGGCCGTCATGGTCGTCGTCACAGCGCTGGCGGTGTTCTGGCTACCCCGCGCAGGGCGGCCTCGCAGCGCGTGAGACTCTGATGGGGCGTCTGATTTTGGCGTGAAAGACCCCTTGTGCTATTTTTCACAAACACCACCCAGTCACGTTTGGACGGCCGCCCCATGACGACCACCCAGCGATCCGATCGCCACACCGCACGCCTGACCCGCGTGCTCGGTGGGGCTGCGCTCGCCGCCGGGATCGCATGCGTCGCGGTGGGTGCGGCGGTGTCGGGTGGACCAGGCGCCCTCGGCGCACTGATCGGTGCTGTGGTCGTCCTGTCCTTCTTCGGCGCCACGTTCGCGGTGCTGCGCCCGCTGACCCGGCCCGCGACCGGCGGGACGATGCTCGTCGCGCTCATGCTCTACGGCACCAAGATCCTCGTCCTCCTGGCCGCCGCCCTGGCGCTCTCGAGCTCGGGGCTGCTGGGTGACCCCGTCGACGCCCAGGCCCTCGGCGTCACCGTCATCGTGTGCACCCTTGTGGTCACCGGGCTCGAGGTCGTGGCTGCGACATCGAGCCGCACTCCTCTCTACGACCTGGGGGAGGAGCGATGACGTCGGCGTGCTACCTTGTGCCTGGCAATGAGCGACTCTTCACCGTCCCCCTCCTTCTCGCGCGACCCTTGGGTCGCTGTCGGGCGGATCGGCGGTGGAGTCTTGGTCTACGGAGCCCTCGGCTACCTGCTAGACCTCTGGTGGGGGACCTCGTTCATGGTGGTGATCGGCATCGTCCTCGGGGCGGCGCTCGGGATCTACACCGTGTTCGCAGCGCTCCAGGACAGGTCCTGACCCCCGGGACGTTCCCAGCCGCGCTGCCCGCCGTACCCGTAACGCCCGTGGACACACGGTGCGCCCGCGCCCTAGATGAGGTGATCGAGTGACCACCCCCGGACGGACCGTCCTCGCCGAGTTCCACCCGCCCGGCCCCGCTGACTTCCAGCTGCCGCCGATCTTCGGCGACGTCACGAAGCCGATGGTCCTGTACGTCCTGTCGGGCGTGCTCATCTTCGGTCTCTTCTACGCGGCCTCCCGCCGCGCCGCCGTCGTGCCGGGCCGGATGCAGTTCGCCGGCGAGTACGCCTACAACTTCGTGCGCAACAGCATCGCGCGCGACTCGATCGGCTCCGCCGACTTCATGAAGTTCGTCCCGTACCTCACGGCGCTGTTCTTCATCATCCTGGTCAACAACTACTACGGCCTCATCCCGCTGCTGCAGTTCCCGACGTTCTCGCACTCGGGCTACGCCTACGCGCTCGCCGCGCTGACCTGGATCCTCTACAACGGTGTCGGCATCGCCAAGCACGGGTTCGCCGGCTACTTCAAGCTGCAGGCCGTGCCGGGCGGCGTCGGCGGTCCGATCCTGCTGCTGATCGTGCCGCTGGAGTTTATGTCGAACATCCTGGTGCGGCCGGTCACGCTCGCGCTGCGACTCTTCGCCAACATGTTCGCCGGCCACCTGCTGCTCATCCTGTTCACCCTCGGCGGCAGCTACCTGGTCTTCGAGTCGGGCAACATCCTGTACGCCCCGGTGGGCGTCATCGCCTGGCTCCTGGCCATCGCGGTGAGCTTCCTCGAGGCCCTGGTGATGTTCCTCCAGGCGTACGTCTTCACCCTCCTGACGGCTCAGTACATCGGCGGCGCGCTCGCCGACGAGCACTGATCCACCCACCTGACCGACAACTTCATACCGAACCCGTAGCGAACCCCCCGATGGGTTCACCACAGCGACGCAAACCAGCGTCACGACGAAAGGAACAGCCGTGGACGGCTCCCTCAACATGATCGGCTACGGCCTGGCTGCGATTGGCCCGGGCGTCGGCATCGGCCTCATCTTCGCCGCGTACATCAACGGCGTCGCCCGTCAGCCCGAGGCGCAGTCGCGCCTCCAGACGATCGCGATCCTCGGCTTCGCGCTCGCCGAGGCCCTGGCGATCATCGGCATCGCGCTCGCGTTCGTCCTCTGACGGACGCCACGGCGTTCCACCGACCATCCCTGATGACGAGGTCAGCTCATGAGTAGCACCATCCTTGCGGCGGAAGGGCTCAACCCGCTCGTCCCGCACGTCGACGAGATCATTCTCGGCGTCGTCGTCTTCTTGATCCTGGTCTTCCTGATCAAGAAGTTCGTCGTGCCCAACTTCGAGAAGGCGTACGCCGAGCGCACGGCCGCCATCGAAGGCGGCATGAAGGAGGCCGCGCAGGCGCAGGACGAGGCCAAGGCAGCGCTGGAGAAGTACAACGCCCAGCTCTCCGAGGCACGCCACGAGGCCGCCCGCATCCGCGAGGAGGCGCGCGAGCAGGGAGCGCAGATCATCGCCGAGATGCGCACCCAGGCTCAGGAGGAGTCCCAGCGCATCGTCACCTCGGCGCACCAGCAGATCGAGGCCGAGCGCGCCCAGGCGGTGCAGTCGCTGCGCCGTGAGGTCGGTCAGCTCTCGACCGAGCTGGCGTCGCGGATCGTCGGTGAGTCCCTCGAGGACGAGGCGCGTCAGCGGCGCACCGTCGAGCGCTTCGTCGCCGACCTCGACGGCTCGTCGAACGGATCGGCGAACTGATGCGCGGCGTCTCGGCAACCTCGCTCGCCCAGGTCCTCGAGACCGTGGGCGGGTCGACCGCCGACGGCGCCCAGGGCGTCACTGTCGGTGCCGAGGTGTTCGCGGTCGTCGCCGCGCTCGACACCAACCCCGGCCGGCGCCGGGGGGGGTCGGACCCGGCGACGGAGTCGGACGCCAAGGCCGGCCTGGTCCGGACGCTGTTCGCCGACAAGATCGGTACGGGGGCGCTGGACGTGGCCGTCGCCGCCGTGCGCGGTCGGTGGAGCCGCGCCCGCGACCTCGCCGACGCCCTCGAGCTGGCAGGTGTCCAGGCGGTGCTGTCCACGGCCGACCAGCGGGGCACGCTCGACACGGTCGCGGACACCCTGTTCGCGTTCTCGCGGGTGGTCATCGACGACCCGCAGCTGCGTCGGACGCTCAACGACCGGGCGGCCTCGGTCGAGGGCCGTCGCGACATCGTCTCGCGCCTGCTCGACGGGCAGGTCGACGACGTGTCGCTGGCCCTGGCCCGCCAGGCCGTGGCGATGCGCAAGCACGGCTACGAGGAGACCCTGGTCGCCTTCGCCGAGGACGCCATCTCCCGCGAGGGTCGGCTCCAGGCCCGTGTCGTCACCGCGTACGCGCTGGACGCCGACGAGAAGCAGCGTTTGGCTGGAGCCTTGGCCCGCAAGTACGGTCGAGACGTACACGTGGACGTCACCGTGGACCCGTCGGTGATCGGCGGCCTGTCCGTCGAGATCGCGGGTGAGCGGATCGACTCCACGATCCAGACGCGGCTCGCCGACGCGCGACGGGCTCTCGTCGGCTGACGATGGCCCCCACACACCCCTCCCGAGAACTTCCCCAGCACGATCGAGAAGAAGGCAGGCACTGACATGGCGGAGCTCACGATCCGTCCCGACGACATTCGCGACGCGCTCCAGCAGTTCGTCAGCGACTACAAGCCGCAGGCGACGACCGAGGAGATCGGCACCGTCGCTGAGGCGATGGACGGCATCGCCCGTGTCGAGGGCCTGCCGTCGACGATGGCCAACGAGCTGCTCGAGTTCGAGGACGGCACGCTCGGCCTCGCCCTGAACCTCGACGTGCGCCAGATCGGTGTCGTCATCCTCGGCGAGTTCTCCGGCATCGAGGAGGGGCAGAAGGTCAAGCGGACCGGTCAGGTCCTCTCCGTCCCGGTCGGTGACGGCTACCTCGGGCGCGTCGTCGACCCGCTCGGCAACCCGATCGACGGCCTCGGCGAGGTGGAGACCTCCGCACGTCGTGCCCTCGAGCTCCAGGCACCGTCGGTGGTCGAGCGCAAGAGCGTCCACGAGCCGCTGATGACCGGCATCAAGGCCATCGACTCGATGACCCCGATCGGCCGCGGCCAGCGTCAGCTGATCATCGGCGACCGCCAGACCGGCAAGACCGCGATCGCGATCGACACGATCATCAACCAGAAGCAGTTCTGGGAGACCGGCGACCCGACCAAGCAGGTCCGCTGCATCTACGTCGCCATCGGCCAGAAGGGCTCGACGATCGCCTCGGTGCGCTCCGCGCTCGAGGAGGCCGGCGCCCTGGAGTACACGTCGATCGTCGCGGCTCCCGCGTCGGACTCGGCCGGCTTCAAGTACCTCGCCCCCTACACCGGCTCGGCCATCGGCCAGCAGTGGATGTACGAGGGCAAGCACGTCCTCATCATCTTCGACGACCTCTCCAAGCAGGCCGAGGCCTACCGCGCCGTGTCGCTGCTGCTCCGCCGCCCGCCGGGCCGCGAGGCATACCCGGGTGACGTCTTCTACCTCCACAGCCGGCTGCTCGAGCGCTGCGCGAAGCTCTCGGACGAGCTCGGTGCGGGGTCGATGACCGGCCTGCCGATCGTCGAGACGAAGGCCAACGACGTGTCGGCCTACATCCCGACCAACGTCATCTCGATCACCGACGGCCAGATCTTCCTGCAGTCGGACCTCTTCAACTCCAACCAGCGTCCCGCCGTCGACGTCGGCATCTCGGTGTCGCGGGTCGGCAGCGCGGCGATGCTGAAGTCGATGAAGGCCGTCACCGGCTCGATCAAGGTCGAGCTCGCGCAGTACCGCGCGATGGAGGCGTTCGCGATGTTCGCCTCCGACCTCGACGCCGCCTCGAAGCAGCAGCTGGCGCGCGGCGAGCGGCTGATGGCGCTGTTCCGGCAGGGCCAGTACGAGCCGTTCCCGGCCGAGGACCAGGTCGTCTCGCTGTGGGCGGGCACGACCGGCAAGCTCGACCGCGTCCCGGTCGAGGACGTCCAGCGCTTCGAGTCCGAGTTCCTCGACTACCTGCGTCGCAGCGAGCCGGGCATCCTGGACACGATCCGTGAGTCGGGCAAGTTCGACGACGACACCGCGGGCTCGCTCGACTCGGCGTACGACACGTTCGCCGACCAGTTCGAGACCAGCACCGGGGGCTCGATCAAGCCGGGCAAGGAAGAGCACGAGGCTCTCGCCGACGAGGACGTCGCGCAGGAGCAGATCGTCACGCAGAAGCGAGGCTGACCTCTCATGGCCACCTCACTGCGCGAGTACCGCGCGAAGATCAAGTCGACGCAGTCGATGAAGAAGATCACGCGCGCCATGGAGCTCATCGCGGCGTCGCGCATCGTCAAGGCGCAGCAGCAGGCTGCGGCGGCGACGCCGTACGCCCGTGAGCTCACGCGCGCGGTGTCCGCCCTCGCGACCTTCGGTGCCGTCGACCACAAGCTGCTCACCGAGAACCCGGAGCCCAAGCGGGCCGCGGTCCTGGTCATCGCCAGCGACCGCGGGCTCGCCGGTTCCTACTCCTCGGCCGTGCTCAAGGAGTCGGAGCGTCTCGTCGAGAAGCTCCACGCCGAGGGCAAGGACGTGGACATGTACGTCACCGGCCGCAAGGCCGAGGCCTACTTCCGCTTCCGGCAGCGCCCGGTCGTGCAGTCGTGGACCGGGTTCTCCGACCACCCCTCGTACGCTGACGCGCGCGAGGTCGGAGACGTGCTCACCTCGGCGTTCCTCATCGACCCGGAGGACCCCGAGACGGGTGACCCGGAGCGCGAGGTCGACGAGCTGCACGTGGTCTTCACCCGTTTCCGTTCGATGATCAGCCAGACCCCCGAGGTCATCCGGCTGCTGCCGCTGGAGGTCGTCGAGGGGGAGGAGCCGCCCGCAGAGGGCGAGGTCTACCCGCTCTACGAGTTCGAGCCGTCGGCCTCGGAGGTCCTCGACGGGCTCTTGCCCAAGTACGTCAACCACCGGCTCTACTTCTGCTTCCTCCAGGCAGCGGCGTCGGAGCTCGCGGCACGCCAGCAGGCGATGAAGAACGCGACCGACAACGCCGAAGACCTGATCCAGAAGTACACCCGTACAGCCAACCAGGCCCGTCAGGCCGGGATTACCCAGGAAATCAGTGAGATCGTCGGTGGTGCGAATGCCCTCGCCGACGCGACCGCCGGGAGTGAGTGAAACCATGACTGCCACTGTCAACGAGACCACGACGACGGGCCGTATCGCCCGCGTCATCGGCCCGGTCATCGACGTCGAGTTCCCCACCGACCAGATGCCCGAGATGTACAACGCGCTGCACGTCCACACCGCGCTCGACGCCGAGGGTCGCCCGCTCACCCTCGAGGTCGCCCAGCACATCGGTGACGGCATGGTGCGTGCGATCTCCATGCAGCCGACCGACGGACTGACCCGTGGTGCGGAGGTGCGCGACACCGGCGAGCCGATCTCGGTCCCCGTCGGCGACGTGACCCTCGGCCACGTGTTCAACACGATCGGCGAGTGCCTCAACCTCAGCGAGGGCGAGGTGCTCGACATCAAGGAGCGGTGGGGCATCCACCGCAAGGCGCCGTCGTTCGACTCGCTCGAGCCCAAGACGGAGATGTTCCAGACGGGCATCAAGGTCATCGACCTGCTGACGCCGTACGTGCTCGGCGGCAAGATCGGCCTCTTCGGTGGTGCAGGCGTCGGCAAGACGGTCCTCATCCAGGAGATGATCGCCCGTGTCGCCCGTGACCACGGTGGTGTCTCGGTGTTCGCCGGTGTCGGTGAGCGCACGCGTGAGGGCAACGACCTCATCGCCGAGATGGACGAGTCGGGCGTTCTCGGCCAGACCGCGCTGGTCTTCGGCCAGATGGACGAGCCGCCGGGCGCGCGTCTGCGCGTCGCCCTGTCGGCGCTGACGATGGCGGAGTACTTCCGCGACGTCCAGAAGCAGGACGTGCTCCTCTTCATCGACAACATCTTCCGGTTCACCCAGGCGGGCTCGGAGGTTTCGACCCTGCTCGGTCGCATGCCGTCCGCCGTGGGCTACCAGCCGACGCTGGCCGACGAGATGGGCGTCCTCCAGGAGCGCATCACCTCGACGCGTGGTCACTCGATCACCTCGATGCAGGCGATCTACGTGCCGGCCGACGACTACACCGACCCGGCGCCGGCAACGACGTTCGCGCACCTCGACGCCACGACCGAGCTGAGCCGTGAGATCGCCTCGCAGGGCATCTACCCGGCCGTCGATCCACTGACGTCGACGTCGCGCATCCTCGACCCGCGCTACATCTCGGCCGAGCACTACCAGGTCGCGACCCGGGTCAAGCAGATCCTGCAGCGCAACAAGGAGCTCCAGGACATCATCGCGATCCTCGGTGTCGACGAGCTGTCGGAGGAGGACAAGACGGTCGTGTCGCGCGCCCGTCGCATCCAGCGCTTCCTCTCGCAGAACACCTACGTGGCGAAGCAGTTCACCGGCATCGAGGGCTCGACCGTCCCGCTCGACGAGAGCGTGGACGCGTTCAAGCGCATCGCGGACGGCGAGTACGACCACGTGGCCGAGCAGGCCTTCTTCATGTGCGGCGGTCTCGAAGACGTCGAGAAGAAGTGGGCCGAGATCCAGAAGAGCTCCTGACCCGGCACGTTCGTAGAGAAGGAGTCCTCTGATGGCAGGCACACTGCACGTCGAGCTCGTCAGCGCCGACCGGCTGCTGTGGTCGGGCGAGGCGACGTCGCTGCTCGCACGCACGCTCGACGGTGACATCGGCATCCTCCCCGGGCATGCCCCGGTGATGTCGTTGCTGGCCGACGGCGTCGTCGAGATCGACACCGAGGACAAGGAGACCTGGGTCGCGGCCGTCGACGCCGGCTTCCTCTCGGTCGCCATGGACCGGGTGTCGATCCTGGCCGAGAGCGCGGTGATGTCGCACGACATCGACCTCGAGCGGGCCAAGAACGACCTCTCCCGGATCAAGTCCGCAGGCGTGGACGACGACGAGGCCGCTGAAGAAGTCCGTCGTCTCGAAGCCCGCATCCGTGCGGTCGAGATGGCGTCCTGAGGTCGTCCGAAGAATCCTGACGTAGTCGCCGAGGGAGGAGGGCACACATGCCGGTCTGGTTGTGGGTGCTCGACTCCCTCGGCGTGCTTCTGGGCCTGGCGGTCCTGGCCGTGCTGGCGCTCGCCGGACGGCGTCGGGTGCTGGCCCGCGGTGGCAGCACCTTCGACCTGAGCGTCAACCGTCGTCCGGAGTCGACTCGTGACGAGGGCGACCCGCGTGGCTGGACCCTCGGGATCGGCCGCTACAACGACAGCTATCTCGAATGGTTCCGGACGTTCTCGTTCTCACCACGCCCGGTCCTGCGCTTCGAGCGCGGGCACGTGGAGGTCGAGCGCCGCCGCCGGCCGGTGGGCTCGGAGACCTACGCGCTGCACGCCGGCAACACGATCGTCGAGTGCATGCTCGACGGGGGCGTCCCGATCCAGCTCGCACTGAGCCCGCAGGCCCTGACCGGGCTGCTCGCGTGGCTCGAGTCCTCGCCCCCCGGGCGCGAGGTCAACAACGTCATCTGACCGCGGGTCACTTCCTGCCGCTCGCGGGTCACTCTCTGGCGTCCGCGGGTCACTCTCTGGCGTCCGCGGGTCGGTCAGCGCTCGCCGCCGGGCACCCAGAGCACGTCGCCGGCCTCGCGGTTGGCGTAGCGGGCGAGGATGAACAACAGGTCCGACAGCCGGTTGAGGTACTTCGCGGTAAGGACGTTCATCGTCTCGCCGTGCTCCCCGATCGCTGCCCAGGCACTGCGCTCGGAGCGGCGGCACACCGTACGGGCGATATGGAGGACCGAC
>NZ_JARBCJ010000199.1:0-5752 GCF_028803055.1 Mumia sp. | reverse complement strand
GTGATGAGGAGGAGACGCGGGCGGCCCTTCTGTCGGAAGAGTCGTGCGGACTTCTCGGCGAGGGTCGCCTTGTCGTAGGTCTCCACCCGGCGGACGACGTAGCGGACGACTCCGCGCTTGGTCCTGACGGCGACCTTCGTGCCGGGCTCGAGCTGGCCGAGGTCGTCGAAAGCGCCTCCGCCTGTGTGGACCGTGTGTCCGGCGACCACGACCGTGCCCTTGGAGGCTCCCGGTCGTGCGCCGTCGTCCCACCAGCCGACCATCGAGGCGTCGGCGGGAGGGGTCAGCACTCCGTCGACGGCGCTCATCGGCGCGACCGGGGCGACAACCTCCAGTGCGGGCACCCGCACGAGGACCGGTTTGGCGGCGCGTCCGGCGGGCAGCTTGCGGGCGGGCGTCTCGGCAAGGATGGCCTCAGCGCTCTCGGAGGCGACCGGAGCGGCCGCGGTCGGTGTGCCGGAGCCGTCCTCGTCGTTGAACGACGCAGAGGCGCCGAAGGCCACCCAGGTGCAGAGGAGGCCCGCGGCGCCTGCAACGACGGCGACCGCCATCCGCACGCGGGCGCGTGCCCGGCGACGGGCACGCGCCTCGCGGCGGACGGTGACGAGATCAGGCTCGGTGGTCACCGCGCTTGCGCATCCGCATCAGGTAGGCCGCGGCGGCGAGGAGGACGGCGCCTCCGAGGCCCGCGACGGTGGCCATCCAGGTGGTGGACCCCGGCGTGGTGCTGCTCGTCAGACCGGCGTCGACAGCAGTCGGGGCGGTCTCGTCATCGCCTGCGACACCGTTGTCGCTGTCGTCATCGTCACCGGGAGCGGTCTCGGTCGCCGGGGCGACATCCTCCGACGGCGTCGGAGAGGTCTCCGTGGCGGGGCTGGTCGGCTCCGTCTCGGTCGGCTCGGTCGTCGGCTCCGTGGCGGGGCTGGTCGGCTCCGTCTCGGTCGGCTCCGTGGTCGGCTGGGTCGGGGTCGGCTCGGTCGTCGGCTCGGTCGTCGGAGTCTCAGACGGCGGGGGGGTCGCCGACGGCGACGGTGAGGGCGAGGGGGTCGGCTTGCCAGCCGGCACGTACGTGACCGAGTAGTGGACCACGTCCTTGCACGCGTGGCTGATCTTCACGCTCTCGGCCGGCGGGTTGACCTTGACGTACTCGACGCCGCGCTTGGAGTCGGTCTTCACGCAGTAGCCGGAGATGAGCTTGCCCTCGGGCGCCGTGATCTTCACGTACTTCTTGTCGCCCGTGGGTTCGAGCTTGCCGGTGTCCAGGTCCTTGCAGACCGAGGTGTGACCATAGGTGGTGGAGACAGTGGCGTGGGCGGGGGCGGAGATCAGGAGCGCAGGCAGCAGCACCAGTCCCGCCGCCGCGACGAGCTTCTTTGCAGCGCGCACGGTGGTTTGACTTCTTCCTCGACCCGTCACGCCGCGGGGGTAAGCAGCGAGGGGTCGGTCCGGGGGGTTGTCACAGGCCGAACTGGATACGTTCCAGGACGGCTCGCTACACACTAGGGCACAAAGGGCGCGACGCAACAGTCCTGCGAGGTGGGCCTGTGGATCGGCCCGGCACCGGGCGTTCGCCGTGGATGGCAGAGTGGGTGTATGGAGCTGCGAATCTTCACCGAGCCACAGCAGGGCGCCACGTACGACGACCTGCTGGCGGTCGCGCTGGCCACCGAGGAGCAGGGGTTCGGGGCCTTCTTCCGATCCGACCACTACCTGGTGATGGGAGGAGGTGACGGGCTCCCGGGGCCGACCGACGCCTGGACGACGCTCGCCGGTCTCGCCCGCGACACGTCGACCATCCGCCTCGGCACGCTGATGACGTCGGCCACGTTCCGGCACCCCGGCGTGCTTGCGATCCAGGTCGCGCAGGTCGACCAGATGAGCGGGGGCCGGGTCGAGATCGGGCTCGGCGCGGGCTGGTTCGCCGAGGAGCACGAGGCGTACGGCATCCCCTTCCCGTCGACGGGCGAACGCTTCGATCGGTTCGAGGAGCAGCTCGCGATCCTCACCGGGCTGTGGGAGACCCCGACGGGCAAGCGGTTCTCCTTCGCGGGAGAGCACTACACGCTGACCGACTCCCCGGCGCTGCCGAAGCCGACCCAGACGCCGCGTCCCCCGGTCGTCATCGGCGGGCACGGACGCCGCCGGACCCCGGCGCTCGCGGCTCGCTACGCCGACGAGTTCAACCTCCCGTTCACCCTGCCGGAGGAGCACCGGGCCAAGTACGACCGCGTGCGTGCCGCGTGCGAGGAGATCGGCCGCGACCCCGACGACCTCACCTACTCGAGCGCGCTCGTGGTGTGCTGCGGTCGCGACGAGGCGGAGATCCGACGTCGGGCGGAAGCCATCGGGCGCGACGTGGACGACCTGCGCACCAACGGACTCTGCGGGACGCCGCAGGAGGTGGTCGACCGGATCGCGACCTTCGCCGGCGAGGGGTCGCAGCGGATCTACCTGCAGGTGCTCGACCTCGCAGACCTCGACCACCTCGCGCTGCTCGGCGAGCAGGTGCTCCCCGAGGTGGCGGATGTCTGAGGCGACGACCACGCCCAACCTCCGCGACCTCGGTGGGCTGCCGACCGAGGACGGCGCCACGACGGTGCACGGTGTCCTGCTGCGCTCGGCCATGCCGAGCATCGACGACCGTGACCCTGGAGGGCTGCCGTGGCCGCCGAGCCTGGTCCTCGACCTGCGCTCGTCGGCGGAGTCCGGCCCCGAGCACCCTCTCGCCCCCACCGGTGCCACCGTGCGTCAGATCTCGCTGCTCGAGGCTCTGCGTCCCGACGGCCCTCAGTCGGCGAGCCCGCAGGTCGTGGCGCGGATGGCCACCGGCGGGTTGGAGGCGCTGTACCTCGGCATGCTGGAGGTGGCCCGCGCCGAGCTGGTGCAGGTCGCGACGCTGGTCGCCGACCACGACGGCGCGACGCTCCTGCACTGCGCGGCGGGCAAGGACCGTACGGGGGTGGCCGTGGCCATGCTGCTGCGTACGGCGGGTGTCTCGCGCGACGCGGTGGTGAAGGACTACCTGGCGACCGGCGCAGCGATGGACGCGGTGCTGCAGCGGCTCCGGATCGCACCGCAGATCGATCCGTCGCGACGTGCCCCCTCCTCCTACCTCGCGATCCCGCAGGACGCCATCGACGCCGTGCTCGACGTCTGGGACGCCCATCCCGGTGGGACGGCGGGCTGGCTGTACGACGCCGGGGCCGCCGCGCGGGTCGTGGACGGCCTGCGCACCCGCCTCGTCGGCTGAGGCTCCGCTTCACACAACCTGAGGGTGCCGTCACGTCTGTAACCCAGGGTTGCAGTCGACGTTACCTCTCAGTAGTCTGCGTGATCTACGACACAGACGGCCCGACCCCCGAGGGCGACCCCGCGAGCGTGCCGTCCAATGGGAGGGAGACCCATGTCCATCCGCAAGCAGCTCGGTGGCCTCGCCGCCGTCGGGGCCCTGGTCCTCGGCAGCCTCGTTGCCACGACCGCGCCCGCCAACGCACAGCCCGTCACGCTGCCGATCACGGGCACGGCCACCGTGGCCAAGCAGAACGCCACCCTGCAGATCCCCGAGGGTGCCTCGCTCGACGGTGACTTCAACTTCGGCCCGCCGATCACGGTCGTCGGAGACGTCAACATTCCCCCGATCGAGGCCCACATCCGCCTCCTCGGCATCCCCGGGCTCGGTGACACGACCTCCACCGTGAAGCTGGTCCAGACCAGCCCGACGGCGGCCACCGTCGGTGAAGACGGCGTGGTCAGCGTCGACCTCTCGTTCCGGCTGGCTGTCCCGCGGGTCTCCTCCGACCTCCTGCCGTTCCTCAACATCGTCCGCAGCGGCTGTGGCACGGGTGAGATCACCACGACGCTCCGCTCGACGACGCCCTTCTCGCTCACCGAGCCGGTGCAGCTCGAGGGTGAGTACACGATCCCGAAGTTCCAGGGCTGCGGCTACAAGATCGGTCCGACCAGCGGTCGCGACCTGCTCCTCACCTCGCTGCTCTCGGGCAGCGGCAACAAGATGACGCTGCAGGCTGGTCCGATTCAGTTCTGAGCGCCTCGAGCCGGGCACCGCGCGCGTCACGCCCACGTACGCGCCGGTGCCCGCAAGACCACTGGGTCCGGTGTCCGGGAGGGACGGCACCGGACCCAGTGTCGTGTCCAGGGGTCGTTCTCCGGGGGAAGCCTCGCCTAAGGTGACGGCCGCTGAGTCTTGCCTTACGGCGGGGACCCCGTTCTAGCCTGAGGCACTGGCCATCGAGCAGGGGGCACGGCATGAGCGTCACGGATCTTCCCGCGGTCAACGGGTGCGCAGCGGCAGGCTGCTCCTACAACCACGAGCACGAGTGCCACGCCGGCGCGATCACGATCTCCGGCACGGTGGACGACCCGCTGTGCGGCACGTTCCTCGACATCGGACCGAGCGGAGGCCTCTCCAAGGTGGTGGCGCGCGTCGGAGCGTGCCACCGTACGGACTGTGTTCACAACGCAGAGCTCGAGTGCACCGCCGACGCCATCCGGGTCGGGCCCGGCAAGGACAAGGCCGACTGCCTCACCTACCAGATGCGGGTCTGACCGCGGTCGTACGACCGCCGCGTCGCGAGCGACGGCCCGGTGCCGGGGATGAATCTCACCGACACCGGGCCTTCTGCTGCCCTGCGTGAGATCGCCTACCTGCTGGAGCGCTCTCGCTCCGAGCCGCGGCGGCCCATGGCCTACCGCAAGGCCGCGGACGTCTACGACGCCCTCGACGAGGACCGTCGGGCACAGCTGGCCGAGCGGGACTCGTGGTCGGAGCTGAGCGGCGTCGGAGCCAAGACCGCGGCGGTGATCGCGCAGGCCTCGGCCGGCCGGGTGCCCGACACCCTCGCGCGGCTGCGGGAGGAGGACGAGCCGGTCCCTGGTGACGACACCGCCCTGCGTGCGGCCCTGCGCGGCGACCTCCACACGCACTCCACCTGGTCCGACGGCGGAGCGTCGATCGAGGAGATGATGCGGACCGCGGTCCGGCTCGGCCACGACTACTGCGCGCTGACCGACCACTCGCCCCGGCTCACGGTGGCCCGCGGGCTCTCTCCTGAGCGGCTCCGTGAGCAGCTGGACGTCGTGGAGCGGCTCAACGAGGAGCTGTCGCCGTTCCGGGTCCTCACCGGCATCGAGGTCGACATCCTCGACGACGGGAGCCTCGACCAGGAGCCTGAGCTGCTGGAGCGCCTCGACGTCGTCGTCGCGAGCGTGCACTCGCGGTTGAAGGACGATGCCGACACGATGACCCGGCGCATGGTGGCCGCGGTCGCGAATCCCCACACCGACGTCCTCGGCCACGTCACAGGGAGGCTGGTGGAGGGATCGCGGGGCACACGGGCGGAGTCGGCTTTCAACCCCGAGATCGTGTTCGAGGCGTGCAAGCAGTTCGACACCGCGCTCGAGATCAACAGCAGACCCGAACGCCGTGACCCGCCGTCGCGGCTGCTCGACGTCGCGGTCGAGCGCCGGTGCCTCTTCTCGATCGACACCGACGCGCACGCGCCTGGTCAGCTCTCCTGGCAGGGGCTCGCCTGCATGCGTGCCGAGGCGGCAGGCATCACCGCCGAACGCGTCGTCGACACGTGGCCTCTCGACGAGCTCCTCGCGTGGACGCGGCGCTGAGGGCCGGCCCGGTCCTCACAGGAGGACGCCGGGGTTGAGGATCCCCGCCGGGTCGAGGGCGCGCTTGACCGCGGCGAGCGCGGCGGCGTACGGCTCGGGCCGCTGCTCGTCG
>NZ_JARBCJ010000198.1:0-5769 GCF_028803055.1 Mumia sp. | reverse complement strand
CCACCGTGACACCGTCGGAGTCGGGGCCGGCGGGATACATCTCGGCGACGGCAGGGTGAAAGACGACGTCGACGCCGGCGTCCGACAGCCGCTCGAGATCGGCCTCCCAGGTCCGGGGGTAGCGGTCGAGGTCCTCCCCCGCGCCGAACTGGGTCGGGTTCACGAAGACCGAGACCACCACGACGTCGGCAAGCTCGCGTGCGCGGGAGACGAGCGCCAGGTGACCGTCGTGGAGGGCGCCCATCGTCGGGACGAGGGCCACGGAGCGGCCCTCCGAGCGGGCGGGCGCGAGCGCGGCGTCGAGGGCGCCACGCGTCGTGGCGACCAGAGGTGTGCTCATGCGTCGGTCCGCGAGCCCTCGTCGGTGACGAGCGTGGCGAGGACGTCCCACTCGGACTCACGCAGCACCTGGCGGATGGCGAGCGCGCCGCGCCGGTCGAGGCGCCCGTCGGCGACCGCGTGCACCGAGGTCGCACGCGCCATCGCGACGTACGTGTCGAGGACCGGGATGGGCTGGTCGTGGAGCGCCGCCACGTGGGAGCGCACGGTCTCGACGTCGCCCCGCACGACGGGCCCGGTGAGCGCCGCGTCCTCGTAGAGGAGGGCGTTCTCGAGGGCGGCGGTCAGGAGCGGCCGCAGCACGCTCGCCGGGTCGTCGACCCCGGTCCGGCGCAGGATCTGCATGGCTTGCGAGACGATCGTGACCAGGTGGTTGGACCCGTGGGCCAGTGCCGCGTGGTAGGTCGTACGGTCCTCGTCCCGGATCCAGATCGCCCGGCCGCCGAGATCGGCGACGAGGGCCTCGGCGACCTCCCGCTCGCCCGGACCGGCGGTGAGCCCGAAGACGGAGCCGTCCAGCCGCTCGAGGTCGATGTCGGTGCCGGTGAAGGTCATCGCCGGGTGCATGGCGACGGGGCGCGCGCCGACGTGCGCGGCAGCCGCCAGCACGCCGAGACCGTGACGTCCGCTGGTGTGCACGACGACCTGTCCTGGACGGAGGTGTCCGTCCAGCGCGAGCTCGGCGACCAGCGCGGAGAGCGAGTCGTCGGGGACCGCGAGCAGGAGGACGTCAACGCGCGCGGCCACCTCCGCGGGCGTCAGCACGTCCACACCAGGAAGGAGGGTGTCGATGCGGGTGCGGGAAGCGGCGGACCGTCCGCTGACTGCGACGATCTCGTGGCCGGCCTCGCGCAGCCGGGCGGCAAGAACCGCTCCGACGCGACCTGCACCGACCACGCCTACGGCGTGGAGCGACGTCATCGACGTGCCTTTCGTTCCAGTCCCCTCGGGGTACCAGACAAACGGACTCGTTCAGTCTACGTGCGCGAAACCTCGCCGTAACCCGCTTGTGGCGCGCCTCACATCCGCGTCCGTCAGCGGCGTCGGTCGAGAAGACCCGCCTTCACCAACGCCTTCCGGTAGTACGGCGCCATGGTGCGGGCGTAGGTCATCGTGATGTGGTTGCTGTCCCGGTAGACGTTCGCGCCCCCGATCACGACGGGACAGGTGTCCTCGTCGCAGAACCAACGGGTCATGTCGAGGTGCACCGCACGCTTCTTCTTGCCGATCTTCTTCACGGCCTCCCCGTACGGGTCGAAGTTGTCGGTGACCGCCTCCTTGCGGGAGAGCGCGCACGACTCCGCTCCTGCGGCGCCGACCTCGCCCAGGCAGAGGTTCGGGTTGTCCTCGGGCAGCCGACCGCCCTCGGGGTTGTCGCGCACCGCGACGATCGGCACCCGTGCGGCCCGCGCCGGTCGCCACACGTCGAGGAGGCCCTGGACCCGCTCCTCCTGCGAGGCGCGCTGGCTGGAGGCCCGGTTCGTGGTGACGATGAAGTCGAAGCGGTCGGCGTCCTTCGCGAGAAGGTCGGCGAGGTTCGCCTTGAGAGCGGCGCAGGCTTTCTTGCGCCCCTGCGTGTTGCCCGCGGCCGGCGGGACGGTCGACCAGGCGCAGCCGGGCGAGGAGAACATCTCCGCGGTGAGCACGCCCTGCTCGATGAGGATCTCGAACATCGGCATCATCGCCCGGGCGTGGGAGTCGCCGATGACCGCGATGTGCGGCACCCCTCGGCGGGGGGTCCCGAACGGACATCCCTCGAACGTCGCGCCGCGCAGGTGCTTGGCGCAGCGCTCGTAGGTCGCGTGCTCGGTCTTCACCTCGGAGGGGTCCGGGATGATGGCGTCCTCGAGAGAGGGGTCGGGGCACACATCGGACTTCGCAGGATCGCGCGACGCGGCCCCGAAGCACCCGCCGTGCTGGGTGAGCAGCGCGTCGGCTGCGGCGGCACGCGCCTCGTTGTCGCGCTCCACCACCGACCAGCCGGCGAAGCAACCGACCACCAACGCCCCCGCCGTCGCCGCGGTCAGACCGAACGTCACCGAGGACCGGCGCAGGCCGAACTTCCGACCGGTGCGCACCGGGTCCTCGACCCAGACCTTCGTCGCCCAGGCGAGCAGGAGGGTCGCCAGGGCGATCGCCAGCTTGTCGAGCATGCCGAGGTCGGAGCCGGTGGCGTACGGAAGGATGACGATCAGCGGCCAGTGCCACAGGTAGATGGAGTACGACACGTCGCCGACGAACTGGGCCGGGCGCCACGCGAGGGCGCGCGTGGGCGACCAGCCGACCTCCGGATGGCCAGCCCACAGCAAGGCGCAGGTGCCGAGGACGACCCAGACCGCGGCCGTACCCGGCATCGGAGTCTCCTCCGTCATCCGTAGGGCGCACACCACCAGGAGGAGCAGACCCGCCCATGAGATCGCGGCACGGATGTGACGGCGTCCGGCCAGGACGGGGACGAACGCGAGCATCGCTCCCGCGCCGAACTCCCAGGCACGCGTGGTCGTGACGAAGTAGGAGCGGGCCGGGTCCGCGGCGGTGAGGTAGAGCGAGTAGGCGAAGGACGCGAGCGTGACGGCGCCGAGGACGCCTCCTACGGCGAGCCTCTGTCGCCGTACGCCCAGGCTCGGCGCCAGCACCGGCGCGAGCCAGAGGCCGGCGAGGACGAGCAGCGGCCAGACGAGGTAGAACTGCTCCTCCGCCGACAGCGTCCAGTAGTGCTGCGCCGGCGAGGCGACGTTGTCGGCGGCGAGGTAGTCGACGGCGTCGTGGGCGAGCGCCCAGTTCTCGACGTAGAGCGCGGCGGCACCGATCTCCCGGACGAACTGCTGCCACAGCATCCGCGGCACCCAGACGACGACGGCGACGAGGGACGCCGCGAGGACGAGGTAGGCCGCGGGGAGAAGTCTCCGCGCGCGGCGCGCCCAGAAGGCGCCCAGCGCGATGGTGCCGGTCCGGTCGGACTCACGCAGGATGTGCGCCGTGATCAGGTATCCCGAGATCACGAAGAAGACGTCGACGCCCAGGTAGCCACCCGGGAGCCGGTTGGGCCACAGGTGGAACACGACCACCAGACCGACCGCGATCGCGCGGAGACCTTGGATCTCAGGCCTGACCGGGGTGGCCTGGGGCACAGATGCCCCGACCGCGGGGCGAGCACGGCGGCTCTCGACGGTCGACGACATCGCCGACGATGCTAGCCGTTTCGGTGCGGCCTCGGACAACCGCCGTCGGAGAGCTCCGCCCTCGCGTCGGCGAACACGGCTTACGGTCGCCGCGCGCGAAACGCGCGGGTACGACGGAGCCGGGACGCCGCACGCCGCCAGGGGGTGCGCTCGAGCCGTGCCACACGTGACCGCAGCTGAGCGACCTCCTCCTTGCGGGACATGAGGCGTTCCTTGAGCGCGGCGCGCTCCTCCTCGCAGGCGGCAAGCCGGAGGGTGGGGGTCTCCCCCGCCGCCAACTCGATGTCGGCGACCATCTGAGGAGTCGGGGTGGCGCCGTCACCGATCACGATCTTGTGCAGCTCGGCGAGGAACCGGTGGTAGTAGTCCATGCGGTAGTGGACGTAGAACGGCCCCCACGGGTGGTCGTCGAAGGTCGGGAAGTCCTCGCCCGTCAGGTCGATCGCCGCCGCCCCGAACGCCTCGACCGCATAGGCGTCCATCCGTCGCCACTGAGCGTTGGCCGCCTCCACGTCGATCCGGGCGATGCTGCGGTGCTTCTGCAGTCTCCCCGGTCGAGGACGGTCCGGAAGCATCAACAGGTTGGTGTGATGCCCGCAGTGCACCACCACCCGGGTCTCGGGCAGGGTCAGGCGCACGTGCTCGGCGAAACGGTCCACCGCCTCGGACCACAGCGCAAAGTAGGCGTCAGGGTCACTGGTCGGATGAAGGCGGGTCAGCCGGCCTTGGTCGCGCAGCCGCTGATAGAAGTCGGTCGCGTGCACCTTCCAGCGGTTGTCGGTGATGATCCTGCCGTCGTCGAGCTGCAGCACACCGAAGTGCGCGTCCCCGAAGAAGTCCAGCAGCAGGTAGTCAGGCCTCGGACTCGACCCGGCAAGCTCGCCGAGAAAGGCCTTGTCGAACTCCGTGCGAATGTTCCACACGTCGTAGTCCGACATCGCCTTGGTCGGCTCCCAGCGCTCCGTGATGGGCTCCGACATGAGACTCAGGACCGACATCTGGTTCTGGGCGACGTCACACCGGTACGTCGCCTTGTAGTGAGGATTGAAGCGTGAGTTGAAGTTGTCGCGTGTCATGCAGCTGCCGAACAGCGCGATCGATCGCACCTCACTCATGCCGGTTGAACGGCTGTCTGCACGGGTTCGGCCGCCTCTGCGACGGTGAGCCTCCGGGTTGAGGCCTCGATCGCCGCCGTCACGCGCTCGCGGCACCGCCCGTCACGCGCGGGAAAGGTGGCCGCGTTGCGCGCGGCGTACTCGGGACGAGGATCGCGTCCGTGCGTCAGCGACGTGATCGTCTCCTTGACAGCCGCCTCGGCGTCATACGTGACGGGCCCGAAGCCGTCGCGCTCGTAGGTGAAGTAGCCCTTGCGCCCGACGTGTCCGCCGTTGAGCACCCGCTCCTGGTCGAACTGGAAGTAGACGACCGGGCGGTCGATATAGGCCGCGTTGAAGGCGATCGACGAATAGTCGGTCACGAGGACCGCTGCTCGGGCGAAGAGCTCCTGAACGTCCTGGCCGTGGTACGAGAGCGGCACCACGTGGGGCGACAGCTGCATCTGCTCGAGAGCGGGCTGGAGGTTCGGGTGGGGCAGGAACCCGATCTTGAGACCTTGCGCGGCGCACGCCTGCGCGAGCTCCTCCGACTCGAGGACCGCCCGCCAGCTCGTCATGAACTCCGACGCGAAGAGCTCCGGGTGCACCGAACGACGCTGCGAGCCCTCCTCGAGCGGCGGCTGGAGCCAGTTGCGCCACGTCGGGACGACGAGGACCAGGTCGCGGTCGTCGGGCGCGACCCGCTGACCGATCTCGCGCAACCGGTCGAAGCGCGGAAGACCGGTGAGCACGGCCTCCTTGGTGGTGAACCTGTACGGGGTGTGGTCACCGGCGATCGAGGCGTGCTCGCCCGGCGTGCTGGTCACGAAGACGTCGATCGACTTCGGGTTCAGCCACCCGGACAGGTCGTCCTTGATGACGCCGTGCTGCAGGAACGTGAACCGCCACCGCTGACCGGTCAGGCGCATGATCGCCGGCGGGCGCACGACCGGGTGGTCGGCGTGCGAGGAGATCAGGTGACGGCAGTTGAGCATGAGCAGCTTCCAGTCGCGTGACCCGTGCGCCACCAACCGGTCGCCGTAGCCGTCGGAGTCGAGCCGCTTCCAATCCGCGGTCCCCTTCTCCAGGACGAACCACGCGTTGATGTCGGGCCGCTCGTCGCGCAGGTATCGGAACAGGTGCTCGGCTGAGTC
>NZ_JARBCJ010000197.1:0-5770 GCF_028803055.1 Mumia sp. | reverse complement strand
ATCGGCACCGGGATTTTCACCCTCACCGGGCTCCAGGCCAAGGAGAACGCCGGACCCGCCGTGATGGTGTCGTTCCTGGTCGCCGGCTTCGTGAGCCTGCTCGCCGCCCTCTGCTACGCCGAGCTCGCGGCAGCGGTGCCGACGGCGGGCAGCTCCTACACCTACGCCTACACGACCATCGGGGAGATCTTCGCCTGGGTGATCGCCTGGGACCTCGTCCTCGAGTTCGCACTCGGCGCGGCGGTGGTGGCACGCGGCTGGTCGGGCTACCTCGCCGGCGTGTTCAACCTGCCGGACCGGTGGTTCGCCGAGGAGGGATCGGTCGTCAACGTCGGAGCGATCGGCATCGTCCTCGTGCTCGGCTGGGTGGCGATCCGCGGGATCCGCGAGTCCAAGTGGCTCACGAACGGACTCGTGGTGATCAAGGTGTCGATCTGCGTCTTCGTGATCGCGGTCGGAGCGTTCCACATCCGGCCCGAGAACCTGGTGCCCTTCGTCCCGCCGGCCGAGCCAAGCTCCGACGGGACGGCAGAGGGGATCCGCGCACCGCTCTGGCAGTTCATCTCCGGCGTCGAGCCGACGCAGTTCGGCATCGCCGGCGTGCTCGTGGCTGCCGCCGTGGTCTTCTTCGCCTACTCCGGGTTCGAGGCGGTGGCCAACCTCGGCGAGGAGACGCGCAAGCCTGCCCGCGACATGCCGCTCGGTCTGCTGGGGACGATCGGGATCTGCACCGTCCTCTACGTCGGCGTGTGCCTGGTGGTCACCGGGCTGGTCGACTACCGCGACCTCAGCGAGAGCGACGCGGTCGCCGACGTGTTCGACCAGGTCGGCCTGGAGTGGGCGGGTCTGCTCATCGGGATCGCCGCCGTCGCCGGTCTCACCTCGGTGATCCTCGTCGACCTCGTGGCCATGGGGCGCATCGGGTTCGCGCTCGCCCGCGACGGACTGCTGCCACCGGTCGTCGGGCGTGTGCACCCACGGTGGGGCACCCCGGTGCTGATGACCGGGGTCACGGTGGGCGCGGTGGCGCTCCTCGCCGGCCTCGTACCCATCTCGGTGCTGGCGGAGATGGTCAGCATCGGGACGCTCTTCGCGTTCGTGGTCGTCTCGATCGCGGTGGTGGTCCTGCGTCGTACCAGTCCGGACATGCCACGTCCGTTCCGTACGCCGCTGGTTCCCCTCGTGCCGGTCGTCGCGGTCGTCTGCTGCCTCGGGCTGATGGCGAGCCTCGCCGTGGAGACCTGGCTGCGGTTCCTCGTCTGGCTGCTGCTGGGCTTCGTGGTCTACTTCGGGTACGGCCACCGCCACGCGCGCCTGGCGCACCAGCACGGACGCGAGGACGTCAGGGACGCGCGGCCCTGAGAGGAGCTCAGCGATGCCGCCCCAGGACTCGCCCGTCCCGACCGAGTACCCCGAGGAGATCGGCCGTACGGCTCGACGCCAGCTGGCGTCGAGCGGCTACACCACGTACGACCAGCTGACGACGGTCTCACGCAAGGACCTGCTCGCGATCCACGGCGTCGGGCCGAAGGCCGTGCGCATCCTCGGCGAGGAGCTCGCCTCGCGGGGCCAGTCGTTCGACGGGTGACCGACGCGACGAGAGGCCGCTCCGTCAGGCCTTGCTGGCCTCGTCGATCTCGGCCTCGATCGCCTTCTCGTCCGCGCGCAGCTCCTTCTTCATCGTCTTGGCGGCCTTCTTGACCACGCGCTCGACGTGCGCCTCCATGTCGGTGGCCGCGACCACGACGAGCCCGCTCTGGCCGTCGTCGAGGAGCTCGCCGAGGTCCTTGAGGTCACCGCGGCTCATGCCTCGCGAGACGTGGCCCGCGAGCGCGCCCACGCCCGCCCCTGCCGCGCCGCCGGCGAGGAGGCTGCCGGCGAGCGCGACCGCCGGGAAGAGCGCCACCAGCGCGCCGCCGACCAGACCGATCCCGAGCCCGCCCCACGCTCCGCGGCGCGTCGGCTGCTCGTGCTTCTTGACGATCTTGACCGTGCCGTCGTCGTGCTTGGAGATGACGGCGGCGTCGTAGGTGTCGATCAGACCACTCTCCCGATAGACCTCCTTGACCGCCTCGTAGTCGGCGACCGCGTCGTCCTCGCTGTCGTAGCTCGCGGCGAGAACCATCATCGTGTCGAGTGCCATCGTCGGGTCTCCTTCGGTGGTGCTGGATGTCCCACGCTACGGAGCATCGGCGGCCGCGCATCCTGGATCGTGCCTAGGCTGAGGGCATGGCGAACCTACTGAGCCGAGCCACCAGCCCGTACCTCCTGCAGCACGCCGAGAACCCGGTCGACTGGCACGAGTGGGGTGACGAGGCGCTCGCGCTCGCGGCCGAGCGCGACGTGCCCGTGCTGCTCAGCGTCGGCTACGCCGCGTGCCACTGGTGCCACGTGATGGCCCACGAGTCGTTCGAGGACGAGGCGACCGCGGCCTATCTCAACGAGCACTTCGTGCCGGTCAAGGTCGACCGCGAGGAGCGCCCCGACGTCGACGCGGTCTACATGCGGGCCACGACGGCGATGACCGGTCAGGGCGGATGGCCCATGAGCGTCTTCACCCTTCCCGACGGCCGGACCTTTTATGCGGGAACGTACTTCCCGCCCCGGCCGGTCCAGGGAATGCCGTCCTTCCGGCAGGTGCTCGAGGCTGTCGTCGACGTCTGGGAGGAGCGCCGCGGCGACGTCGACCGGATCAGTGCGCAGGTCGTCTCCCACCTCGGCGCGCTCGAGGCAGGGGACGGTCCCGCGCTCGACGCGGACGCCCTCGACCAGGCGGTCCGCGGCCTCGCCGGGCAGTACGACGCCGCCCGCGGCGGGTTCGGCGGCGCGCCGAAGTTCCCCCCGTCGATGTGCCTGGAGTTCCTCCTGCGGGCTGCGGCACGGACCGGGTCGGCGGACGCCCTCGCGATGGCCGAGCACACCTGTGACGCGATGGCACGCGGCGGCATGTACGACCAGCTCGGCGGGGGCTTCGCGCGCTACAGCGTCGACGCAGGGTGGGTCGTCCCGCACTTCGAGAAGATGCTGTACGACAACGCGCTCCTGCTGCGCGTCTATCTGCACCTGTGGCGCCAGACCGGTTCGCCGCTGGCCCTGCGGGTGGTCCGGGAGACCGCCGACTTCCTCCTGACCGACCTCGCGACGGCCGAGGGCGGGTTCGCCTCCGCCCTCGACGCCGACACCGAGGGCGTCGAGGGGGCGACCTACGTCTGGACCCCGGAGCAGCTCGTCGAGGTGCTCGGTGACGACGACGGCGCCTGGGCCGCCCGGCTGCTGTCGGTCACGACCGGTGGCACGTTCGAGGACGGTGCCTCCACGCTGCAGCTGCGGGAGGACCCCGACGACCCGGCTCGCTGGGCGTCGGTCCGTGAGCGTCTCGTCACCGCCCGGGCGACCCGGCCCGCGCCCGCCCGCGACGACAAGGTCGTCGCGGCGTGGAACGGTCTCGCCGTGACTGCGCTGGCCGAGGCCGGTGTGCTTCTCGAGGAGCCGGACTACTGCGACGCCGCTGTCGTGGCGGCCACGCTGCTCGCCACGGTGCACACCGATGCTGCCGACAGGTTGCTGCGGACCTCGCGCGACGGGGTGCCGTCGACCAACGCCGGCGTGCTCGACGACTACGGCTGCGTGGCGGAGGCCTACCTCGCGGTCCTGGGTATCACCGGCGACGCCGTCTGGCTGGAGCGGGCCACCGGCCTCCTCGACACGGTGCTGGACCACTTCCGGGTCCCCGGGGATGCCGGCGTGACCGGGTTCTACGACACCGCCGACGACGCGCAGCGGCTGGTCGTACGCCCTCGCGACCTCGCGGACAACGCCGCGCCGTCAGGGACGTCGTCGGCGGCGGCGGCGTTCGTGGCGGCTGCCGCCGTCACGGGGGAGGACCGCTACCGCAGCGGCGCCGAGGACGCGGTGCGGTCGGCGTCCGCCCTCGCCACCGGGTCGCCGCGGTTCGCCGGCTGGACGCTGGCGGCCGCGGAGGCGCTGTTGGCCGGCCCGCTGGAGATCGCCGTCGTGGGCGAGGGCGAGGCGGCGGCGCGGCTCCACCGCGCCGCTCTCTCGCTCCCGTCACCGGGAGCCGTGGTGGTGGCGGGTCCGGTCGGTACGCCGGTGCCGCTGTTCGCCTACAAGGACCTCGTCGACGGAACGCCGGCGGCCTACGTGTGCCGGGGCTTCGCGTGCGAGCGGCCCGTGACCGATCCGTCCCAGCTGCGCGGTTGACTCCTCCGGGTGCTCAGCCGAGGAGGTCCGACGGCGACAGCGTCACGGGGAACGGGCGCTCGAAGGTCGCCGACTCGTCGCCCACGATCCGCTTCATCTCGCCGAACTCGCCGCCCTCGAGCTCCCACCAGGTCAGCGACCGCTCGTACGGGTCGGGGTCGACCACCCAGTACGAGCCGGCGCCGGCGAACTCGTAGCGCGACCGCTTGAGCAGCAGGTCGATGCTGCGCGTGCTCGGCGAGATCACCTCCACGGCGAGCACCGGGGGCGCGGAGAGGACCCTGCCCTCGACGTCCGCGCGGCGTGCCACGACCACGTCGGGCCGGACCACCGAGTCCTCGGCGAGGACGACGTCGAGGGGCGAGACGAAGACCTTCATCTCCGGCGGGCACGACGCCCGCATCAGGACGGTCAGCTCCAGCACGGCTTCTTGGTGCTCCGGAGAGGGCGCGGGAGTGATGATCAGTGAGCCGTCGATGAGCTCGTAGCGGCGACCGTCGTCGGGGAGCGTGTCCAGGTCGGCACGCGTCAGCGGCCTCCCCGGTGGAAGGCCGATGGGGTGCGTCATGACGCCAGCCTAGGCGCCTACACCGAGTAGGCGGCCAGCGAGACACCGATGTAGTGCACGACGAAGGCCGCGATCGTCAGGCTGTGGAACACCTCGTGGAACCCGAACCAGCGCGGATACGGGTCGGGATAGCGCAACCCGTACACGAGCGCGCCCAGCGAGTAGAGCGCCCCGCCGACGATGATCAGCACCAGCACGGCCGTCGAGGAGGCTGCGGCGAAGTCCTCGAGCCAGAAGAGCGCGGCCCATCCGAGCAGCACGTAGATCGGGGTGTAGAGCCACCGTGGCGCGTGGACCCACAGGACCCGGAACAGCACCCCGCCGATGGCACCCGTCCACACCAGGGTCAGGAGCAGGGCCGCCTCGCGGGGCTCGAGAAGGATGAGGGCGAACGGCGTGTAGGAGCCCGCGATGAGCAGGAAGATGTTGGCGTGGTCGAGGCGCTTGAGCAGCACCTCGGCACGAGGGCCCCAGCGCCCGAGGTGGTAGACGGCACTGACGCCGAACAGCAGCAGCGCGCTCGCCATGTAGACGGCCACGCCGGTCTTGGGCCTGGCTCCGGGGGCGAGGACCAGCAGCACCACGAAGGCGACGAGCGCGAGGGGCCAGGTGGCGGCGTGCAGCCAGCCGCGCAGTCTAGGCTTGATCTCGTCGACGGCATCGCGAAGACGATCGCCGACGTCGATTGCCCCGGGATGTCTCTCGTGCTCAGTCACGAGTCGACCCTAGCCAACGCACCTACGCCAGCGTAGGTAACACTCCTCACGGGAGGACGAACCGGTGTCGGTCCGCGACCTGCTCTACACGGCGTACGAGCGCCGGCTCCTCGGCAGGCTGCGCCCCGACCAGGTCCCGGCGCACGTGGGCGTGATCGTCGACGGCAACCGCCGTTGGGCCAGGGGCGCCGGTGGTGACGTCTCGAGCGGCTACCAGGCCGGTGCGGACAAGATCGTCGACTTCCTCGGCTGGTGCGACGACCTC
>NZ_JARBCJ010000196.1:0-5785 GCF_028803055.1 Mumia sp. | reverse complement strand
GATCGCCTTGGGCTTCTTGGCGAGCATGTCCTCGACCGGCATGGTGTGGGGCACGATCTCGGAGTAGACCTTCGCCTCCCGCACGCGTCGGGCGATCAGCTGCGCGTACTGGGCGCCGAAGTCGACGACGAGGACCAGGTCGTGCTCAGGAATCTCGGTCACACCTCGATCCTATCGAGCGCCGTCAGCTAGCTGACGCCGACGATGGGAAGGCGAAGCGCAGCCGGGGCGTCGACCGGCACGACGGGGTTCTTCGGCGCCACGGGCTCGAGGCGCGCGTAGGCCTCGCCCGTCGCCGGACGCGGGTCCGGCTGGTCCCTGTTGGGCCAGAACGCCATCGCCCGCTCGGCCTGGGCCGTGATCGTCAGCGACGGGTTCACGCCCAGGTTCGCCGAGATCGCGGCGCCGTCGACGACGTGGAGGCCGTCGTAGCCGTACAGCCGGTGGTACGGGTCGATCACCCCGGTGGCCGGGGAGTCGCCGATCACGCAGCCCCCGATGAAGTGCGCGGTGAGCGGGATGTTGAACGGCTCACCGATCGTGCCTCCGGGCCAGCCGTCGATCTTGTCGGCCGTACGGCGCACGGCCTCGTTGGCCTTCGGGATCCACGAGGGGTTCGGGTCGCCGGCCCCCTGGGCCGAGGTCAGCCGCAGGCGTCCGGTGATCCGGCTCCGCTTCATGGAGGTCGTGATCGAGTTGTCGAGCGACTGCATGGCCAGCAGGATGATCACCCGCTCCGACCAGTGCTTGAAGTCGTACAGCTCCCTGACGTTGCGCTTCTGCGCCCACAGCTCCTTGAGCCAGGCCTGCCAGCGCGGCCTCTCCCCGTCACCGTCGGTGAGCACCGTCTGGAGCAGCGACATCGCGTTGGAGCCCTTGCCGAAACGGACCGGCTCGATGTGGGTGACCTCGTCGGGGTGGAACGAGGAGGTGATCGCGACGCCGGTGGAGTAGTCCACGTCCCGGCTGCCGGCGATCGCCCCGAGCAGCGACTCCGAGTTGGTCCGGGTGAGGACCCCGAGCCTCGACGAGATCCGCGGGAGGACGCCTCGGCTGCGCATCCTGTGCAGGAGCTTCTGGGTGCCCAGCGAGCCGGCGGCGAACACGACCTGGTCTGCGGTGAAGCGGCGGGCGACCTTGCGGCGCCGGTCCGTACGCCGCGTGTCGACCGTGTAGCCGCCACCGGGGCGCGGGCGGACCTCCGTCACGGTGGTCAGCTCGTGGACGCGCGCGCCGGCCTGCTCGGCGAGATAGAGGTAGTTCTTGACCAGCGTGTTCTTGGCGTTGTGGCGGCACCCCGTCATGCACTCGCCGCACTGGATGCATCCGGCCCGATCAGGGCCTGCACCACCGAAATAGGGGTCGGCGACGGTCTCACCGGGGCCCCCGAAGAAGACGCCGACCGGTGTGGGGTGGAACGTGTCGGCGGCGCCCATCTCCTCGGCGACCTCCCGCATGACCTCGTCGGCAGGAGAGGTGACCGGGTACGTCGTCACACCGAGCATCCGCTTGGCCTGGTCGTAGAAGGGCGCGAGCTCCGCCTTCCAGTCGGTGATGTGACCCCAGGCAGGGTCGCGATAGAAGGGCTCGAACGGCTCGTAGAGGGTGTTGGCGTAGACCAGCGAGCCGCCGCCGACCCCCGCGCCGGACATGATCATCACGTCCTTCAGGAGGTTGATGCGCTGGATGCCGTAGCAGCCGACCTCGGGCGCGAAGAGGTAGCGCCGGAGGTTCCACGAGCTGTCCGCGAAGTCCTCGTCGCGGAACCGCGCCCCGGCCTCGAGGACCCCGACGCGGTAGCCCTTCTCGGTCAGTCGCAGTGCGGTCACGCTCCCGCCGAACCCCGAGCCGATCACCAGGACGTCGTAGTGCTGCGGTGCGGTGTCGTTCACAGCGTCAGCGTAAGACCGCGTTCACGCTATTGCTACCCCTGGGTAACGAATATGTCATCGCGGATGTCGTATCCCCTCTGACGCGGCGTGACGGTCGGTGTCAGGCCCGGCCGGCCTTCTTCAGGACGCGCAGCGCCGCGGTGATCGTCTTCTGGAAGGCCGCATCGCTCACCATCCGGGGAGCCGAGAGGGGCAGCAGCCGCTGGTTGGCGACCGCCTGCGTCTCGGTGTAGCGGAGGATCCCCTCCGCACCGTGCCGACGGCCGATGCCCGACTCCCGCATCCCGCCCATCGGCGCCTCCAGCGAGGCGAAGGTGGCGGCAAACCCCTCGTTGATGTTCACGCTGCCTGCCTTGATCCGGCGAGCAAGCTCGCGACCCCGCGCGACGTCACGTGTGTAGATCGCGGCGTTGAGGCCGTAAGACCCGGCGTTGGCGCGGTCGATGGCCTCACCCTCGCTGCCGAAGCGGTAGAGCGAGACGACCGGGCCGAAGGTCTCGTCGGCGAAGCAGTCCATCGCCGGGCTCACACCCTCGAGCAGCGTGGGCTCGTAGAAGTACGGACCGACCTCGGGGCGCGGCCTCCCGCCGGTGAGGACGCGGGCTCCCTTGGACACGGCGTCGGCGACGTGGGCGGACACCGTGTCCAGCTGCCGCTGCGAGACCAGCGAGCCCATGTCTCCGTCGTAGTCCAGCGACGCCGACATCGTCATGCGGCCGATCCGCTTGACGAGCTTGGCGACGAAACGGTCATAGACCGCGTCCGCGACGAACAACCGCTCGACCGACACGCAGAGCTGGCCGGCAGAGGAGAAGCACGCACGGACCGCGCCCTCGGCGGCGCGGTCGAGGTTGGCATCGGCGAGGACCAGCATCGGGTTCTTGCCACCCAGCTCGAGCGAGGTCGAGACGAGCCGCTCGGCCGCCTGCGCCGCGACACGCCTGCCGGTCGCGGTCGAACCGGTGAAGCAGACGTGGTCCGCCCGCTCGACGATCGCACCGCCGATCACGGGGCCAGGCCCGTTGACGACCTGCCACAGGCTCGCGGGGAAGCCGACCTCGCGGAACAGCTCGATCGCTGCCAAGGCGGAGAGAGGTGTCTGGCCGTCGGGCTTGTGGACCACCGCGTTGCCTGCCGCGACGGCAGGGATCCCGTCCGAGATCGCCAGCGTGAGCGGATAGTTCCAGGGAGAGATGATCCCGACGACGCCCTTGGGGACCCGGTTGATCCGCGTCTGGGTGAAGAGCGGGTAGACCCCGGGGACGCGACGCGTCGTGAGGTGCCGCGCGAGGGTGCGACCGTAGTAGCGAGCGGTGAGCGCCACGTGCAGGACCTCGTCGAAGGCGTGCTTGCGCGCCTTCCCCGACTCCCACTGCACGAGGTCCATGAGGTCGTCGGCGTGGTCGAGAACCGCGTCATGGAGGTCGAGGAGCAGCGCCGACCGGTGGGACAGGTCGGTCCGCGACCACGGGTCCTGCGCCGCCCGGGCAGCCGCGAACGCGTCCTCGACGTCACCGGTGTCCGAGACGGGGAGCGTAGCGATCGGCTGCCCGGTGAAGGGCGCGTACGTCGTCTCCGCCTCGCCCGACGTGGCGCGCAGCCCTGCGGTCAGACGACGGACGAGGGCCGGGTCGACGGCGAACGCGGCTGTCGCGTCGTGCTCGGGGTCGGCGGGGAGGCGCCCGTGCTCCGGAGCGCTGGGGTCGCGTCGTGACATGCGGTCACTGTAGAGGGGGCACCACACCAGTGCTACCCCCCGGTAACGAGTCCGCCACCGGCAGTGTCACGAACGCCGGGCGTCGGCGCTACTGGACGACGACCTCGACCCGCTGGAACTCCTTGAGCTCGGTGTAGCCGGTCGTCGCCATCGCCCGGCGGAGCGCGCCGACGAGGTTCATCGTGCCGTCCGGCGCGGTGGACGGCCCGAAGAGCACCGACTCGAACGAGCCGACGGTGCCGAGGTTGATGCGCTGGCCGCGCGGCAGGTCGGGGTGCCACGCCTCGGCGCCCCAGTGGAACCCGCGTCCGGGCGCCTCGGCCGCACGCGCGAACGGCGAGCCCACCATGACCGCGTCCGCTCCGCAGGCGATCGCCTTCGCAAGGTCGCCGCTGTGGCCGACCGAGCCGTCGGCGATGACGTGCACGTAGCGGCCGCCCGACTCGTCGAGGTAGTCACGTCGTGCCGCGGCGACGTCGGCGAGCGCGCTCGCCATCGGCACGGCGACTCCGAGCACCTGGCGGGTGGTGTGCGTCGCTCCCCCGCCGAAGCCGACCAGGACCCCCGCGGCGCCGGTGCGCATCAGGTGGAGGGCGGCCTGGTGCGTGGCGCAGCCGCCGACGACGACCGGCACGTCGAGCTCGTAGATGAACTCCTTGAGGTTGAGCGGCTCGGTCTGCCCCGAGACGTGCTCGGCCGACACCGTGGTCCCCCGGATGACGAACAGGTCGACGCCCGAGTCGACGACCGTCTGCGCGAACTGCTTGGTCCGCTGGGGCGAGAGCGCACCGGCGACGGTCACGCCGGCATCGCGGATCTGCTTCAGCCGCTCGTGGATCAGCTCGGCCTTGATCGGCTCCTGGTAGATGCGCTGGAGCCGGACCGTCGCCTCACGCGACTCGAGGTGGGAGACCTCCTCGAGCAGCGGCAGCGGGTCGTCGTAGCGAGTCCAGAGCCCCTCGAGGTCGATGACGCCCAGACCACCGAGCTTGCCGAGCATGATCGCCGTCTCCGGCGACATCACCGAGTCCATCGGCGCGGCGACCACGGGGATCTCGAACCGGTAGGCGTCGATCTGCCAGGCCGTCGAGACCTCCTCGGGATCACGAGTCCGGCGACTCGGGACGATCGCGATGTCGTCGAACGCGTATGCCCTGCGGCCGCGCTTGGCGGCGCCGATCTCGATGTCCATCCCCGCATTCTAGTGAGGCGGGGCGGACACCGAGGACTGCGTCACAGCCTGGCGTAGTTCGGGGCCTCGACGGTCATCTGGATGTCGTGGGGGTGACTCTCCTTGAGACCCGCCGACGTGATCCGGACGAACTGCCCGCGGTCCTGCAGCTCCGGGACGGTGTGGGCACCGACGTAGAACATCGACTGGTGGAGCCCGCCGACGAGCTGGCGTACGACAGCGCCGAGCTGGCCGCGGTAGGCCACCTGGCCCTCGATGCCCTCGGGGACGAGCTGGTCGTCGGAGGTGACGTCGGCCTGGAAGTAGCGGTCCTTGGAGTAGGACTTCTTGCCCCGCGACGACATCGCGCCCAGCGACCCCATGCCGCGGTAGCTCTTGTACTGCTTGCCGTTGACGAAGATGAGCGAGCCGGGGCTCTCCTCCGTACCGGCCAGGAGCGAGCCCACCATCACCGTGTCCGCACCGGCCACGAGAGCCTTGGCGATGTCGCCGGAGTACTGGAGGCCACCGTCACCGATCAACGGCACTCCCGCCGGCTTGGTGGCGCGGGACGCCTCGTAGATGGCGGTCACCTGTGGCACGCCGACGCCGGCCACGACACGTGTCGTGCAGATGGAGCCGGGTCCGACACCGACCTTGACGGCGTCGACGCCGGCGTCGACGAGCGCCTGGGCCGCGGCGCGGGTGGCGACGTTGCCGCCGACGATCTGCACGCGGGAACCGATCTCGGCCTTGAGCTTGCTGACCATCTCCAGCACCTGGCGATTATGGGCATGGGCGGTGTCCACGATGATCACGTCGACACCGGCGTCGGCCAAGGCCATCGCTCGGGTCCACTGATCGCCACCGGTACCCACGGCCGCACCGACGAGCAGGCGGCCGTCGGCGTCCTTGGTGGCGAGCGGGTGCTGATCGGTCTTGACGAAGTCTTTGACGGTGATCAGACCGGTGAGCCGGCCATGCCCGTCGACGATGGGGAGCTTC
>NZ_JARBCJ010000195.1:0-5809 GCF_028803055.1 Mumia sp. | reverse complement strand
GCTCGTGGTGCTGGCCGCCACCTCGCCGGCCTCCGCGGCGAGGCGCTCGGCTTCGCTACGGGCGATGTTGGCCGCCTCGAGGGCAGCCTTCGACGCGGCGTCGGCCAGCTCCTGGGCGCGGGTCAGCGAGGCGGTGGCCTCGGCGACGGCGTCTTCGGCGCGCTGGCTCACGTCCTGTGCCTGGCGCTGGGCCTTCTCGGCCGCGGCGTTGGCTTCCTCCGCGGCCGAGGTGATGGCCTCCTCGGCCTCCTTGCTGGCCTTGCGCCGCTCCTCGGCGACGCGCTCGGCAGCCCGCTGACGCGCCTCGCGTATGCGCTCCTCGGCCTCGCGCTGGACGGCCGCGGCCTCGGCGTCGGTCTCGGTGCGCACCTGGTCGACCCGCTCGGCTTCCTTGGCCTTGGCGGCCCGCTCGATCTCCTGTGCCCGGTCGTAGGCCTCGCGGGTGGTGCGCTGGGCCTCCTCCGAGGCCTGCCTGGACTCCTCCGCCAGGGCGACGGCACGCTGCTCGGCCTGGCGGGCGGCGTCGGCGGCCGAGCGCGCGTCGCGCAGCATCGCCTCGACAGAATCGTCCTCACCGACGAACGGCACAGCCGACGTGACCTTGCGCCCCACCTTGCCGAGCGTGCCTCCCACCGAGCTGCCGGCATCGCTCACCTTGTCCGAGGTCGTGGACAGCGCTTCTGACGAGGGCTGACGCACCCGTTCGACAACCCATGCGGCGTTACTCGGCAGCTCGCGCAGCCCTGCCGTGACTCCACCCTTGAACCAACGGTGCTTGGACATGCGGCCTCCCGGGTCTTTCGTAGAACAGGGGTGGGCTACCCGTCGCCTCAACAGGCTAAACGCGAGGAGCGTCAGCCGCATCGCTACAAGTGGTAGTCGTGATGCCTCCGTGTGACGTTCGCTACGTAGCGTGGGGAGGTTGGGCGGCTGGCCCGACCAGGGGCTGACGGACTGGCCGGACCCACCCGTGCCGGCACGGGCCGGTCTACGCGGCTTGCGCCACCAGACGGCGGTCCAGTCGACGTCGTGGATGTCGGCGGTGATGTCCTGGGCGGCGCGGTAGTCGGTGACGGCCTGGCGGCAGGCGCCGATGCCGTTGTAGTCGTCGACGATGACGTAGCCGCCGGGGGAGACGAGCGGCTCGAGGTTCGTGAGCGCGTCGATGGTCGACTCGTACATGTCGCCGTCGAGGCGGAGGAGGGCGATGGGGCCGATCTCGGTGGCGAGCTTGGGCAGCGTGTCGCGGAACCAGCCGGGGACGAAGCGGACCTGGTCGTCGAGCAGCCCGTAGCGGGCGAAGTTGGCGCGCACCTGGTCGAGCCCGATGGCGAGCTGGCTGTGCTCGTGGAGTCGGAGGGGGACGTCGAGCGGGAACCGTTCGGCGTCGGCTTCGGGCAGGCCCTCGAAGGAGTCGCAGGCCCAGACGGTGCGGTCGGTGTCGCCGACCGCGGCGAGGACGGCGCGCAGGTAGATGGCGGTGCCGCCGCGCCACACCCCGGTCTCGACCAGGTCGCCGGGCACGCCGTCGGCGAGAGCGGTCGTGACGCAGTCGCGCACGTTGGCGAGGCGGGCGAGGCCGACCATCGTCTCGGCGTGGGGTGGCCAGTCGTTGCCGACGGCGCGGGTCTCGCGGTCGGCCCCGGTCCGCACGACCCGCCATCCGCGCTCGCGCAGCATGTCCCGCAGCCCGTCCGGCTCGCCGCCGGGCCAGTCGCGCAGGTCGACGTTGCGCACCTCCTCGTCGAGGAACAGGTCCCGGGTCAGCGCCCGGGCGAGCAGGTCGAGGTACAGGTCGGCGGCGGAGGGGGCGGGCGTAGGCATCGCCGCATCATGACGCAGGGGGTGGTCTCGCCCCCTGTCGGGCGCTGACCCCCGATCGGCCGCGAGCGTCGGCTTGGAGCGGTCACCCGGCCCTCCCACCCACAGCGGACGGCCGGTAACCTCTGGCGAACACCACTGCTCGTGCCCGCGCCGTTCTTATCCGTGGTATCGAGCACGCCGAGCGCGACGGAGCAAGCGTGATGCTCGACCACTTGACCGCCAATGACTACGAGCGAAGCTGTACGAGCCACGACCTGGACGTTGTCGTCGACGCCATCGCCGCTGTAGCCGCAACCCGGAAGCGGGCGCGTTCGCTACTCGACGTCGGCTGCGGATACGGCGGGATCGCCGCAACCATGCGTGATCAGCTCGGCATCCCCGACGCGCACGGTGTGGACATCGACCCCGAGGTGATCTCCGAGGCACGGGCGAAGGGCATCAGCGCTGAGCGCGTCGACGTGGAGAGGGAGCCACTGCCATTCGACGCGGACACGTTCGACCTGGTGACGTGCTTCGGCATGCTCGACTACCTCCCCTGGTTCGACGGGGCGGTGGCCGACATGTCGAGGGTCCTGGTCCCCGGAGGACTGATCGCCGTCGCGCTCCCGAACCTCGGTAGCTGGCACAACAGGCTCTCCCTCCTCCTCGGCTATCAGCCGCGGGACATCGAGTTCTGCAGCCGGCGCGCGGTGGGACTGGCGCCGTACTACCGCAGCGAGCGGTACAGGGTGCCGGTCGGCCACATGCACACGGCCACGACACGCGCCTTCCGCGAGTTCATGAATCTCATGGGGTTCACCGAGGTCCGCACGCTTCCGCTCAGCCCGTCGAACGTCCACACCCGGCAGCCTCTCCGCGCCATCGATTCCGTGCTCGGTCGGTTTGCCTCGACGTCCCGAAGGTTTCTCTACCTGGGAAACAAGACGAAAGCTCCGGCTGAGCTGACGGACGACGGGTGGTGGCGGCCCAAGCCATAGCGGGCACACGCTTCGCGGGAGACGCCTGGAGTTGCCGCGCGCACGCACATCGACATGAGCGGTCGCCGGCGATCGTCTGTCAGATCTCGTCGAGCCCGCTGACCCGAGGTCGTTCTGTCTCGTCCGCTGTGGCGTCATCGGGTGTCGCGCCACTCGTGCGCGTGTGGTGGCCGTCGACCCCGTTGCCGCTGTTGGCGACCGGCGCGGTGTGCGCGGCGGGCGTCTGGACGTGCCCCATCCGCTTGCGACGGGCCGCCTCGCTACGACGCCGGTAGGTGTTGTAGCGGTACCCCTGATCGCCGTAGCCCTCACGGGCCGGCACACGGTTGAGAACCAAGCCGATGAGCGGCGCGTCGACGTGACGCAACAGTTCGACGCTGCGGACGAGACCGCGCCGGGACGTTGTCCGGTGAGCGACCACGAGGAGGACGGCGTCGGCCCACCCTGCCATCACGACCGCGTCGGTCACCGGGACGACGGGAGGCGAGTCGATGATGACCACGTCGTAGCGACCGGCGAGCTCGGCGAATACCGCACGCGCGCGGTTCGAGTCGAGCAGCTCCGCAGGATTGGGGGGCGGCGCGCCGGGGGGAAGGATGTGCAGGGAGGGCACCTCCTCGACCGCGTAGACCGACCGCTCGGGCTCATCCTCATCGAGTAGGACCGTCGTGAGGCCGGGTTCCCGAGGTGCACTGAACATCTCGTGGAGCCGAGGGCGACGCAGGTCGGCGTCAACGAGGAGCACCCGCTCGCCGGTCTGTGCCAGGGTCGTCGCCAGATGGGCGGCCGTGTCGGTCTTGCCCTCGCCGGCGCCGGCGCTCGTGACCAGGATCGTGTGAAGGGGCGTGTCGATGCCGAGAAACTTCACCGACGTGCGCAGGAGTCGATAGGCCTCGCTGGCGCTGCCCATAGGGTCTGCGACGGTGACGAGGTCGCTGCCCTTGTGGTCCTCCGCCACGTCGGGGACGATGCCCAGGGTCGGCAAACCGGTGATGACCTCTGCCGTCTCTTTCGACCGCACCGAGTCGTCGAGCCGGTCGAGTGCGAAGGCGAGCCCGATGCCGACCAGCAGACCGATCAGCGCGCCGACCACGACGTTGCTCACGGTGTCCGGCGACGCCGGGCTCGACGGGGCCGCCGCGGGATTGAGCACCTCGACGCCCCCGGTCTGGCTCAGGTCCTGGCTCGCCTCGAGCTGTTGGAGCTGCCCTACGAACGAGCTCTCTCGGGCGGATAGCGGAGCGAGCCGGGGGAGCACCTGAGTGAGGACCGTCTGCTGTTCCTGCTCGAGCGACGCGCGTTCGGGGCCCTCCTCGGGAGCGGCGGCCAGCTCCTGGTCGATGGCGTCCAGCGGCGCTCGCACCTCCGCCATGGTTGCGCGCAACTCGTCGAGACGAACCTGGATGTCCTCGCTGACCGCTACCAGTTCGTCGACCTGTTGGGCGCGACGCTGGTCGATGTAGGTGTCCGCGTAGAGATTCACGAGGTCCGCGGCGGCCGCGGCGTCGGTCGCCCGCGCCGACAGGGTGATGCCGTCGTCCGAGTCGGAAGCGGTGGCCCGTGCCTGCACGATGTCAACATCCAGATTGCCGTCATAGGCGTCATCGACCGCCTCGACGACGGCGTGCGACTCGATCTGGCGGATCTCGTTGTTGAGGTCACGCTCTGCGCTCGCTGGTGAGTCGATCTGCCCGCGCTCGTCGACCAGCAGCCTTTGGCTTGCGGTCCCCCGCATGAGCAGCTCTGCGCTCGCCTCGTAGCGCGGCGTCTGCACCACGGAGAAGGCCAGCGCGAGGGCGGCGCCGATGGCGACTGCGAGCAGGACCACCCAACGCCGACGCCGTAGGACCGCGAGGTAATCCTGCAGACTCCGGTCGTCCATGCCGCTCCTTCCAGGGGTTTACCGCAGCGGCGACTTCGGACAAGGCTACTTGTGGCACGCGGAGTGGCAAGAAGATCGCGAACGGTGGACTTGCCGCCCGTGTCACGACGGGCTCCCGCGTTGTGCGCAGAGAGCGGCGTGCGTTCGATGGAGCTCCGCCTCCTCCGCAGACCCGACTCTCAGCGGGCGACGGGGGCGCAGTCATGTGGGCGTGGAGGCCAGCGACAGTGACCTTGTTGGCCACAGACGGTGATCGTTAACATGCCCAGGGTGGCAGTCGCTGCCGAGCGGTAAGCGTCCATGGACGAATCAGTCCGTCCGGGTGTCCGGGCAAGGGAGCGGAACCGGGTGATCAACGGGGGACGACGACAGGGCGCCGAGCCTGAGTGGCGAAGAGCTGGACTGATGCAGACCACCGATCAGCGCGAGCAGAGCCGCACAAACCGTCGCTTTCCCGACTTCTTCGTGGTCGGGCACCCGAAGTGCGGGACCTCCGCTATGTACGAGATGCTCCGCCAGCATCCTCAGGTCTTCATGTCGCCGATCAAGGAGCCCCGGTTCTTCAACGACGATCTCCACGTTCCCACCGAGACGCGCATGACCGAGTCCGAATATCTGGATATGTTCGGAGGCGCCCTCCCGGCGCAGCGCCTTGGTGAGGCGTCGCCCGGCTACCTGCGGTCCCACGTCGCGCCGCGACGGATAGCAGCGGCGAATCCTGACGCCCGCATCGTGGCGATACTTCGGGAACCCGCCAGCTTCATAAACTCGCTCCACCTTCAGGGAATGCGCAACGGGCGCATTCTCACCAGAGACCTGCGGGCGGTGCTCGACATCGATCCATCTCGCCCTGAAGTGTTCCAGTACGGGGAGTATGTGAAGTACGTGGATCAGCTGGAGCGGTACCGTGCAGTGTTTCGGCCCGAGCAGATCCTCGTCCTCGTCTACGAGGAGTATCGGCGAGAGAATGCGCGGACGATGCGGGACGTGTTTCGCTTCATCGGGGTGGATGATGAGTTTGATGTTGCTCCGACGACAGCCAATCCCTCGGGAGTGCGGTCCTTGCGCCTCGCGGCGTTGTGGGCCCACTTTCGCGACAGCGATGGTGCCGCATATCGAGCTCTTC
>NZ_JARBCJ010000194.1:0-5821 GCF_028803055.1 Mumia sp. | reverse complement strand
GATGCGGGCAGCCTTCCCCGACGGCGTGTGCGACTACACCAAGAAGTCTCGCGGCTGGGCCCCGGCGGCTCGTCCGTGGCAGAGGTTCTGAGGCCGACGTGCACGAAGGCCCGGGCCGCAGCGCGGTCCGGGCCTTCGTCGGTGTGGCGGAGGATAGGGGATTCGAACCCCTGAGGGCGTTAACCCAACACGCTTTCCAAGCGTGCGCACTAGGCCACTATGCGAATCCTCCGCGAGCAGGTTACCTGTTGGGTCGGGCCGGGCCGAAATCAGGGGGAGGGGATGCCCCGCTTCCGCGTGCTTGAGCGGTCTCGGTACGATGACTGAAGTCCCTCGCGCGGCGGTATCTCGCCCAACTCCCCCAGGGCCGGAAGGCAGCAAGGGTAAGTGAGCTCTATCGGGTGCGCGAGGGACCTTTTCATGTCCGGGCGCAGGAGCTCGGGAGGGAACCGCGCGGGACGTGCAAGTCCGTGCTCGGTGCTCGGCACAGAGGGCATGCTGGGTTGATGTTCCTCGACGAGCCTCCGCACGACGACCCGGTGCGCGCCCTCTACGACGCCGACCTCGAGTCCGACGGGTACGTCAACAACCTGACCCGTCTGTGGGCGTGGCGGCCCGACGTGAACGACGCGGCCACGGCAGCACGCGCGGCCGTCAGCCGCGACAGCGCCTTGACCGACGAGGACCGCGCCGTGCTCGTCGCGGCGACCGCGGCGGCGCGCCACGACTCGTACTGTGCCCTCGCCTGGGGCCGTCGGCTGGCGAGCCTGGCCGGTACGGCGACGGCGGCCGGCGTGCTCAGTGGCGCCGTCGACGCACTCGCACCGCGGACCCGTGCCCTCGCGGCATGGGCCACTGTCGTGGTCCAGGACCCGAACGCGACGACCGCGGAGGACGTCGCGCGGTTGCGCGCCGTCGGGCTGGGCGACCGCGAGATCTTCGAGGCGATGGCCTTCGTCGCACAACGGCTCGCCTTCTCGACCGTCAACGACGCGCTGGGTGCGGAGCCTGACCGACAGCTCGTCGTCGGTGCGCCCGAGGAGGTCGTCGCTGCGGTCGCGTACGGACGGCCGGTCGCCGCCGAGTAGCCCGTCCAAGCCGTTGCCGCCTGTGGGGAAAATGTGGATAACGGCCGCGATCTGTGGATGGTGAAGCACGTTCTGTGTACGACCCTCTGGACGACGCGAAAAGGTCGAAGTTCTCTTCTCTGGACCCTTGCACGGTGTCCGGATCGCACGGTAGGACAGTGCAGGTGCGCCTCGGGCGCCATGCGTAGATGCAAACCCCCGGAAGGCCCCGCGACGCCGATGCGCGTGTCGCGGGGCCTTGCGCATCGCACGGCGATCACGGTGCACACGACAGGGCGGTTCGGACGTCAGGGACGATCGTTAGGGTTGACGCGTGGACGAACCCATGGCCTTGTACCGGCGCTATCGCCCGGAGACGTTCGCCGAGGTGATCGGCCAGTCGCACGTGACCGACCCGCTGCGGCACGCGCTCGCCAACAACCGCGTCAACCACGCCTACCTCTTCTCCGGCCCCCGCGGCTGCGGCAAGACGACGAGTGCGCGCATCCTCGCCCGCGCGCTCAACTGCGAGAAGGCCCCGGTCGCCGACCCGTGCGGCGAGTGCCAGAGCTGCCGCGACCTCGCGCGCGGAGGCCCGGGGAGCCTCGACGTCATCGAGATCGACGCCGCCAGCCACGGTGGCGTCGACGACGCCCGCGACCTGCGCGAGCGGGCGTTCTTCGCTCCCGTCAACAGCCGCTACAAGGTCTACATCATCGACGAGGCCCACATGGTCTCGAGCCAGGGCTTCAACGCCCTGCTCAAGCTCGTCGAGGAGCCACCTCCGCACCTGAAGTTCATCTTCGCGACGACCGAGCCCGAGAAGGTCATCGGCACGATCAGGTCCCGGACCCACCACTACCCGTTCCGGCTGGTGCCGCCCAAGACCCTCACCTCCTACCTCGAGGAGCTCGGCCGTACGGAGGGTGTTCCGCTCGAGGCGACGGCGCTTCCGCTGATCGTGCGCGCCGGCGGCGGATCCGTCCGCGACACCCTCAGCGTGCTCGACCAGCTCATCGCCGGGGCGTCCGACGACGGGGTCACGTACGACCTCGCCGCGTCGCTGCTCGGCTACACGCCCGACTCGCTCCTCGACGAGGTCATCGACGCGTTCGCGGCGGGCGACGGCGGCGCGGTGTTCGCGGCCGTCGACAAGGTCGTGGAGACCGGGCAGGACCCGCGCCGGTTCGCCGAGGACCTCCTCCAACGGCTGCGTGACCTGGTGATCGTGGCCAACGTGCCCGACGCCATCGGCATGGGCCTCATCGACATCGCAGGCGACCGTGGCGAGCGCATCGAGAACCAGGCCGCGCGGTTCGGCCGCGCCGACCTGACCCGTGCCGCCGACGTCGTCAGCGCCGGCCTGACCGAGCTGCGGGGTGCGACCGCCCCGCGTCTCCTGCTCGAGCTGATGTGCGCCCGCATCCTCCTGCCGGGCGCTGACGCCACACCTGACGGCGTGCAGGCCCGCCTCGACCGGATCGAGCGGCGCCTGTCGATCGTGGGAGACGGTCCGCCACCGGTCGAGCGTCCCGCGCCGGCCCCCGCGCAGGCTCCCGCGTCCACTCCGACTCCCGCGCCCACTCCGACTCCGACAAGGACTCCGGCGCCGGCGCCTGCACCCACCGAGGCCGCGAGGCCGGCGGCTCCCGCGCCGGCGGTCGAGGAGGCACCTCCCGCGGCCGCCGAGCACACCGAGCCCGCGCCGCCCGGCACGCCCGGAGTGGCCGACGTACGCCGCCTGTGGCCCGACATCCTCGACAAGGTGCGCGTCATTCGGCGCTTCACCTGGGTGATGCTCAGCCAGAACGCCCAGGTCCACTCGCTCGAGGGCACCACGCTGACCATCGGGCTCGTCAACAGCGGCGCACGGGACTCGTTCGCCCGCAGCGGCTCCGACGCGATCCTCGTCCAGGCGCTCGTCGACGTGCTCGGAGGCACGTGGCGCGTCGAGGCGATCGTCGACCCCAGCGCCGGAGGCGGAGCCGCTCCGGCGCGAGCCGGGTCGACGCCGCGCGGCCCTGACGAGTCCGCGGCGCCCCCGACGGGCTCGACCGGCTCCGCTCCTCAGGCTGCCGCGGCACCGGCGATGCCGGAGCCCTCACCCGCCCCGCCGACGGCTCCGCCGCCTCGTGAGCGCGCGAGCGCGGACGCCATCGCGGCCGCGCGAGCCAGCCTGCGTGACGACTCGGCGCGCCCCGAGGCCTACGACCCCGACCTCCATGCCAAGGTCGACGACCCCGCGATGGAGAACGACGGCCTCTCCCACGAGGAGCTCCTCAGCAGAACACTCGGGGCCCAGGTCATCAGCGAGATCCCGCACGACTGACAGAGGAGCACGATGAGCAGCTGGCGGCCCGACATCCTTGGTGACGGCTACGAGCAACGGCGGATCGACCTCGGGCCCGACCCTGACGGTGAGGGGGCCATCGACGCCACGCTCGTCCGACGTGTCCCGCGCGACGGTGAGGACGCGAGGGGTGCGGTGCTGTACGTCCACGGCTTCAGCGACTACTTCTTCCAGACCGAGCTGGCCGACTTCTTCGCCGAGCGCGGGTTCGCCTTCTACGCCCTCGACCTGCGCAAGTGCGGCCGCTCGCTGCAGCCCAGCCACACCGCCCACTTCGTCTCCGACCTCGCGCTCTACGACGAGGAGCTCGAGCGGGCGCTCGCCGTCGTGCGTGAGGAGACCGGTGCCGACGTCCTCCTGGCGGCGCACTCGACGGGCGGCCTGATCCTTCCGCTGTGGCTCGACCGTCGGCGTCGGGCGAGCGCCGGGCGAGCCGGCGGCGTGTCCGGTCTCGTCCTCAACAGCCCGTGGTTCGACCTTCAGGGTGCGGCCTACCTGCGCTCCGTCGGCACCCAGGCGATCAGGGCCGTCGGTCGAGTCAAGCCGACGGCGCCGGTCAAGCTGGCGCCCAGCGACGCGTACGGGACCAGCCTCGCGGCCTCGCACCACGGTGAGTGGGACTTCGACACGGCCTGGAAGCCGCTCAACGGCTTCCCGGTCACGTTCGGGTGGCTTCGCGCCGTCCGCGTCGGTCACGCGCGGCTGCACCGTGGGCTCGACATCGGCGTCCCGGCGCTGGTTCTGCGGTCGACGCGCTCGCACTTCACCTCGCGATACTCCGAGGACGTCGACTCCGCCGATGCCGTCCTCGACGTCCGTCAGATCGCGCGGTGGTCCGGGTGCCTGGGCGGCGACACCCGGGTGGTCCCGATCGAGGGTGCCCGTCACGACGTCTTCCTGTCGCGCGAGGAGCCGCGCAGCAGGGCGTACGACGCGGTCGACGCGTGGCTGCGGCACGACGCGGCCCTGCTGCCGGACCAGCGGGAGCTCGCCGGGGGATGACTACGCCGGCCGCCGACCGGCGCCGGATCGGCCCGCTGGACCTGGGACCGCTGCTGCGCCGGTTGGGCGGTCGAGACCGGCTCGTCGCGCTCGTCGGGGCATGGGACTCGGGCCGCGCTCTCGTCGCGTACGACCCGGTGCGAGTGCTCGCCGACGGCGACGACCCGTTCGACGTCGGCACCGGTCCGGACGGTGCCCGGGAGATGGGCACCTGGATCGGGTGGTGGGGCTACCAGCTCGGCGCTCGGCTGGAGGACGTCGGTCCCGTGCCGCCTCGGACGGACCCGCTGCCCGACGCCGACCTCGCCCTCTACGAGACGGTCCTGCGTCGGATCGACGGTGTGTGGTGGTTCGAGTCGGTCGCCTCGCCGGAGCAGACCGAGGAGCGGTGGGCCCGCCTGTGCGGCCTGCTCGCGGGTGACGAGCCGCAGCCCGCGGCGTACGGGCTCGCGCCGTTCGTCGCCGTGCCCGGGATCGACGCGCACCGCGAGGCGGTGCGCCGCACGATCGCCCACATCCACGCCGGGGACGTGTTCCAGGCCAACGTCTGCCTGCGTCTGGAGTCGCGGATCGACGGCGCGGGCGGATCGGCCGCCGGGCTGGAGATGTTCCTCAGCGGAGTCGCCGCCCTCGCTCCGGCGTACGCGGCGTACGTCGCCGGGCGGTCGGGGACGATCGTCAGCCTCTCGCCGGAGCTCTATCTGCGCCGGACCGGGCGTCACGTCGTGTCGTCGCCGATCAAGGGCACCGCGCCTGCTGAGGCAGATCCCGCCGACCTCGTCGCCTCGGTGAAGGACCACGCCGAGAACGTCATGATCGTCGACCTCGTGCGCAACGACCTCGGACGCGTCGCGGAGACGGGCACCGTCCGCGTCACCGCGACCACCGAACCACGCCGTCGTGCCGGGGTCTGGCACCTCGTGTCCGACGTCGAGGCGACGCTCGCGGCCGACGCGACGGACGCTGACCTGCTTCGGGCGACCTTTCCGCCCGGGTCGGTGACGGGGGCCCCGAAGGTGCGGGCGATGCAGATCATCGGCGAGCAGGAGGCGACGGGGCGCGAGGTGTACACCGGCGCGATCGGTCACGCCGGGCCGCGCGGGCTGGAGGCGAGCGTCGTGATCCGGACGTTCGAGATCCGGGGGGACCGCGTCTGGCTGGGCGTGGGGGGCGGGGTCGTCGCCGACTCCGATCCTGACGCCGAGCTGCGAGAGTGCTTCACGAAGGCCGCGCCACTGCTCCGGGCGGTCGGTGCCACGCTGCAGACGCCTGCGCCCGGCGGCGCCGTTCATGCGCCGCGCCCGCCGATCGGCGGGCTTGTGGTCCCGCCCCGCCTCGCGGGACCTGGTCGTCCGGGTCCGGGCCGGCCTGACTCGGCGGCAGGCATCTTCGACACGCTGCT
>NZ_JARBCJ010000193.1:0-5868 GCF_028803055.1 Mumia sp. | reverse complement strand
CGCACGGTTCTCGCCGGGACTGTCCTCCTCACCGGTCTCTGGCAGTGGCGTCTGCTCGTCGACACCCCGACGTTCCTGCCGTGGCTGCGGTGGGTCGTCGTCGGAGCCGCGGTGCTCGGCGCGACGCTGCTCCTCGTCGGGTACGAGCTCACACTCACCCGGGACGCCACGCGGCGGCTCGCCCTCACCACGGCGGTCCTCGTCGCGGTGGCCTCTCTCGCGGCACCCGCCGCGTCGGCTGCCGCCACCATCGGCAGCGCGCACACCGGCTCGATCGTGGCAGCGGGGCCGTCGACCGTCGGAGGACCTGGTGGCGGGCCTGGTGGTGTGCCGGGCGGTGCACCACCGGGCGGTGCACCACCGGGCGGTGCACCCGGTGCACCCGGTGGACCCGGCGGGGGCGGCGCGAGCTTCCTGGGTGGCGGGGGCACCTCCGGTGTCAGCGACGAGCTGGTCGAGCTCCTGCAGGACGGCGACTACCGGTGGGCCGCCGCGGCGCAGACCGCCAACGGCGCCGCGCCGCTCCAGCTCGCCTCCGGCGAACCGGTGCTCGCGATCGGCGGGTTCAACGGGACCGACAGCTTCCCGACGCTCGCCCAGTTCCAGGAGTGGGTCGCCGACGGACAGATCCACTACTACGTCGCAGGCACCGGCCACGGCGGTGGCGCGAACACGGAGATCGAGACGTGGGTGAGCGAGAACTTCGCCGCCCAGAGCGTGGACGGGACGACCGTCTACGACCTCACCACCGGCCAGGACTGAACGAGTCGGTCCAGGCCTCATAGAGAACGAAGGAGAGAAGAACGATGAACGACGACACGCGTCGACTCGGCCCCGAGGAGCCCCAGGAGGGATCCACGGCCGCCGCGACCCCGACCTCGAAGCCCGCCGGGTGGAAGAAGCTGGACAACCGCACGCGCATCGGTGCGGTGATCGCCGCGGTTGCGCTGTGCGGCTTCGGATTCCTCGGCGGGATGGCCATCGGGAGCGCGTCCGCCGACGACGGTGGCCAGGCCGACCCGGGCGTCGCCAACGGCTACGGGATGCACCAGGACCGTGGTGACTTCCGCGGTGACGGCGGCCCCCAGGGCCACGGTCAGGACGGCACCGCTCCTGACGGCACCGCTCCTGACGGCACCGCTCCTGACGGAGCCCGCCCTGACGGCACGGCTCCTGACGGAGCCCGTCCTGATGGAGAGGACGGCCCGGGGAAGGGAGGCTGCCTCGACGGGGACCGCGACGGCGGCGGCTCCCGTGGTGACCGGGGCGCGCCCCGCGGCACTGCTCCGGAGGGTGGCCCGACCGCTCCTGGTGGCGACGACGCCACTCCGGGGCCGGCCGACTCAGGCGCCTGACGGCTGGCGTTCAGCGGCGGCCCGCCCTGCGGCGGTGCCGCCGCTTCGCCGTGCGGACGGCCGCCCCGGTCTGGTGGCGGCCTCAGCCTGCCGACAGGCCGACCGCACGAACCGACCGACCTCGCGGGTGGCGTCGCGGGCCTCAGGCACCAGCCCCACGGCGACCTGGAAGACGTGGACCTGCTCCTCCCACAGCTGCAGCTCCACCTCCACGTCGGAGTCGGCGAGCCGGATCGCCATCAGCTGGGCGTCGGGGAGCACGAGCTCGTCCGACCCGACCTGGATGAGAGTGCGCGGGAGTCCACGCAGGTCGGCGTCGACCAAGGAGGATGCCGGCTTCAGCAGGTCCGACACCAGCGCGTTCTCGACCATGTCGACCAGCCGGAGGAACCCCCGCCACGTCGACTGCGAGAACAGCGCGCACGACGGGCGGCCGGGCTGGTCGAGCGTGCGTTCGGGGTCGAGATCGGTCACGGGTGACATCGCGACCAGGCCGGCGGGGGACTCCAGGCCCGACTCGAGGATGGCCAGCGCCACGGCGAAGGCGAGGTATCCGCCGGCCGAGTCCCCGGCGATCACGATCCGCTCGGGCGCGTAGCCCTGGTCGAGCAGCCAGGTGTAGCCGGCGAGCCCGTCCTCCACGGCGTGGCTGACTGGGTGCTTCGGCATCATCCGGTAGCCCACGTTGAGCACGGCGCCGCCGCTCGTGGCGGCGAGGCGGGCCGCCAGTCCGCGGTGGGTGTTGAGTCCGCCCACCAGGAAGGCGCCGCCGTGGAGGTAGAGGATCGCGTGCTCGTCGTCCTCGGCGCCGTCCGCCCGGATCAGCTCCGCGTCGCACCGCGGCAGCCGTACGTCCTCCACCGTCGTGTGCCGCGGGCTCGGCAGGAGCGCTGCGGCTCTCTCGAGAAGGCCCGTCGGCCACGGCGCACCCGGCGCGTGGGCCCACACCGAGAGCGCCGGCTTGACGGTGACCCGCAGGGCACTCGAGAGCAAGAGTGCGCGCTTGCTGCGGCGGGGCTTCTCGACCACCGTGAGGCCGTCCCGTCCCAGCGGGACCACCTGGGCGGCCGGGACGGTGTCGTGCGCGCTCATCGTGTCCTTCCCGGTGACGCACCTCGCCCGAGGATGTGCCGTACGTCACACGTGTGACGTCATGTTACTCGCGGGTTGGTTCGAGCGTCCGGCCGACCGGGTCGATCGGTGCCATCCTGGAGACGTGGCGACCTCGCGAGACGGAGAGACCTCGGCGACTCAGGCATCGGCCGACCGCCGAGGCACGGGCGCCGACGGCTGGAAGTCGTACGGCCAGCAGACCCTGCGCAACGTCCTCCTGGTGCTCGCGGTCGCGGTGCTGGCGGTCGCGGTCGGCTACGGTCTCGCCGCCTTCGTGCCGCGGTGGTGGGCGCAGTGGATCGGACGGCGGGTCGACGGCAGCCTGACCGCCGGCACGGTCTGGGGCCTCTTCCTCGGGATCGTGTTCACGTTGGTGCCCCTGCTCGTCGCCTGGCAGGCGATCACGCGGAGGTGGATCAAGGGCTACTGGAAGGCCGTCGTGATCGCGGTCGCCCTCGTGCTCGCGCTTCCCAACCTCATGACGCTCTCGATCGTGCTGGGCACCAGCAGCGGCGCCCACGCCGGCGAACGCATCCTGGACGTGGACGGTCCCGGGTTCCGCGCGGCGTCGTTGTGGGGCGCCATCATCGCCGCACTCGTGTTCGTCGGCCTGGCCTGGTTGACGCGCGAGAACCGAACGCGTGGCCGGCGCGTCCGCGACCTCAAGTCCGAGATCGACCACCGTGACGCGGCCGAGCGTGCCCGCGACGAGCGGACCTGATCCGGAGCGTCAGGCCCGCACGCGCGCCACGATCTCGTCGGCGACCAGCTCGGGCTGCTCCTCGGGCAGCCAGTGCGAGGCGCCCGCGACCGGGACGAAGCGGTACTCCGCGTGGATGTGCTCCCCGCACCGCCGGGCCCCTGCCGCTCCGAGGGCCCAGTCGTCGTCGCCCCACACGTAGGTGGTGGGCACCGTGACCGGAGGCGTCGCGCCGAGATCGCGCCCCATCGCGCGGTACCACGAGAGCGCGGCCGTGAGGGCCGCCGGCTCGCTCAGCACGCCGACGTACGTCGCGATGTGCTCCTCCGGCATGGCGTCGCCGAACATCGCACGCAACCGTCGCCCGTCGTCTTCCAGCAGCAGGTCCTCGGCCTTGCCGGGCTGCCGGAAGAGCCCGATGTAGGACGCGCGCTCCCGCTGGTCGTCGTCGTTCACCAGCGCCCACCCGTAGGCGGCGAGGTGAGGGACCGACAGGGCGACGAGGCTCCGCACCCGCTCCGGATGGTGCGCGGTGAGCGACCACGCCACCGCTGCTCCCCAGTCGTGGCCGACCACGTGCGCGGAGTCGTACCCAAGCTCGCCCATCAGGCCGATGACGTCGTCGACGAGGTGAGGGACGGCGTACGCCGCGACCTCTGAGGGCCTCGCGCCAGGGGAGTATCCCCGCTGGTCGGGGGCGATCAGGCGCAGGCCGGCCCGGGCGAGCCGTGGAGCGACCGAGCGCCACGAGTCGGCCGTCTGCGGGAAGCCGTGGAGGAGCACCACCGGCACACCGTCTTCGGGGCCTGTCAACGCGACGTCGAAGGTCAGTCCGCCGACCTCGACCGGACGCCGCTCTGCCCACAGGTCGCTCATGTCTCGCACACTACCGACGCGGCGCCGGTGGTGGAAGGTGACGGCTACGCCTCCGCGCCGCTGCTGGACGCCATGTCGATGCGCACGACTCCGGCCTGACCGACCCCTTCCGTCGCGTCGGTGGTCGGCGTACGGCCCGGCCTCTGGACGCGCCCGCGGATGTAGACTGAGGCAACTCCCAGGAGGTGGCCTGATGACCAACGGACCGCTCACGACGCTCGGCGCCGAAGAGACGCGGGAGCTGCTCGGGACGGCACGGGTTGGCCACATCGCGTACCACTCGCGTGGCAGCCTCGACATGACTCCCGTGAACTACCGGCTGCTCGGCGACACCATCTTCATCCGCACGGGCGAGGAGGGCACGCTGGCCGAGGGAGGGGTCGGGTCGCAGGGAGTCGCGTTCCTCGTGACGTACCTCGACCGCCTGTCGCAGACGGGCTGGAGCGTGAAGGTGCGGGGGCCGCTGTGGCGCGTCGACGAGGCCTCGATGCCGCCGGAGATGGAGCTGGACCCGTGGGTCGGCATCCACCAGTCGGTGCTGTTAGGGCTGGCGATCGAGGAGATGACGGGTCGTCGCGTGGGTTGAGCGTCGGGCGAGCCGCCTCGAACATGAGGTGCTCCTCAGGTTCCTGAGGCGGTGTGCGAATCTTGATCTGTGGCATCCACACCGAGCGTCTCCTACTCGATCACCGTCCGTCTCGAGGTCCCGGCCGGGGGATCCGCGGTCAGTGACCTCACCACCGTCGTCGAGAAGGCGGGCGGCGTCGTCACAGCACTGGACGTCACGGGCTCCCATACCGAGGTCCTCCGCATCGATCTCACGATCGCGACGTCGGACACCGACCATGCCGACCGGGTCGTCGCCGCCCTCGAGTCGATCGGTGACGCCGATGTCAAGAAGGTCTCCGACCGCACGTTCCTGATGCACCTCGGCGGAGTCATCGAGGTCGCCACGAAGCACCCGCTGCGGACCCGCGACGACCTCTCGATGATCTACACGCCCGGCGTCGCGCGGATCAGCGAGGCGATCGCCCGCGACAAGGAGGACGCACGGCGGCTCACGGTCAAGCGCAACGCGGTCGCGGTCGTGACCGACGGGTCCGCGGTGCTCGGCCTCGGCAACATCGGCCCGTACGCCGCGCTGCCCGTGATGGAGGGCAAGGCGGCGCTCTTCAAGACGTTCGCCGACATCGACGCCTGGCCGTTGTGCCTCGACACCCACGACGTGGACTCGATCGTCGAGACTGTCGCCGCGATCGCGCCCGGGTTCGCGGGAATCAATCTCGAGGACATCGCCGCGCCGAAGTGCTTCGAGATCGAGAACCGTCTGCGGGCGCGGCTCGACATCCCCGTCTTCCACGACGACCAGCACGGGACGGCGATCGTCGTGCTGGCGGCGCTGCGCAACGCGCTGCGCGTGGTCGACAAGGACCTCTCGCAGGTCCGCATCGTCATGTCGGGGGCGGGTGCCGCAGGGACGGCGATCCTCAAGCTCGTCCTGGAGGCCGGTGCCGAGGACGTGGTGGTGTGCGACATCGACGGCGTCGTGCACCGCGGGCGCCCCGGGCTCGTGGGACAGCTGGGCTGGATCAGCTCTCACACGAACCCTCGCGGGGTGACGGGCTCCCTCTGCGACGTCGTCGGCGGCGCCGACGTCTTCATCGGTGTCTCGGCGGCCGACGTCCTCTCCGTGCACGACGTCGAGTCGATGGCCGACGGCGCGATCGTGTTCGCGCTGGCCAACCCGAGGCCGGAGATCGACCCGGCCCTCGCGCGGGCGCACGCGACGGTCGTCGCCACCGGTCAGTCCGACTACCCCAACCA
>NZ_JARBCJ010000192.1:0-5875 GCF_028803055.1 Mumia sp. | reverse complement strand
CGTGCGGGGGGGCCCCCCCCGCGCTGGGGTGCACGGCAGGCGGGTAACCGCCGCCGTCCGGGCCCGGGTCGGGGGGGCGCTCGTCTCGTGGGCTGGGGTCAGTGCTCTGCGTCGACATCGCCGTCATCGTAGCCAGCCGCTACGACAACGTCACACCGCTAGGCCTTGGCGGTCGACGGCTCGGCCGGCGAGTCCTCGTCGGACGAGGTGTGCTTGGGCGTCGAGTCGTCACCGTCGCGGCGTCCCCGGAGCAGCAGCAACGCACCGGCGATGATCAGCAGTCCGCCGAGGATGGCGCCGACCAGCGGGATGGTGGTGCGCACCATCCCGAGGAGCGAGGCCTTCGTCTTGTACTCGTCGACCGTCGCCTTGACCGTCTCGTCGTCGTAGGCCAGCTCCGCGTCGGTGATCGTCGCGCGAGTCTCGCCGTCGACGTCGAGCGTCGCGAGCTGGGCCTCCTGACCCTTGATGATCACACCGGTCTCCGGCTCGACCCACAGGGTGCGAACGTTGCCGTACATGCGGTCGGCGACCACGGTGGACGCCTCGGGCATGCCCACGAGGTTGCCCGGGACCTGCTGCTCGGCGATCTTGGTCGGCTCGATCGTCTGGACGAACTTGTAGACGGTGAGGCCCTCGAGCTCGTCGGTGCCCTCGTACTTGGCCGGCACCGCCTTCTTGAGCGAGCCGTCCCAGAAGTCGAGCGACTCCTTCTGCGTGTTGAACGGGAACTTGAAGTAGTTGCCGAAGAAGCTGAACGGCTCGATCTCGACGCCGGTGCTCTCCGTCTTGGCTCCGGCCCACCGGACCGTCTCGCCGGTGTGGCGGTCGAACGGCACCACGTCGCGCGTGCCGCTGAGCGCCTCCTCGGCCGGCGTGCCCGGAGGAGCCGTGTAGGAGAGCGTGTCCCACACCGCGACGTCCTTGTCGAGCTCGTCACTCGCATCCTTGCCGGCCTCGACCTGGCCGACGACGACGCGACGGGACTCGAGCGGACCCGACTCGATCACGGGGCCGCTCGGAGCGGCGACGTTCAGGTAGGACGCGTCCTTGCCCTCGGCAGTCTTGGAGACCGTCGTGGACTCCTGGTCGAGCGGCACTACGGCCAGCTGGTCGTACGCGTACGTCTTGGCCAGAACGGCCAAGACCAGAAGGAACGCGCCGATCACAACAGCAGCGAACCCGGTCTTCTTGCCCACGTGAACTCCCTCACAGTCGATGAGACGCGGCAGACACTACCAGCCGGTAGCGGCCCAGCGGCACGCCCGTCTACAACGATTCGGCAAACGGCGCAGGCGGCGACCCCGAAGGTGAGGGAAGGCTCCGGTCGCCGACGTGACGATGGCTACACTCCGTCCGGTGACTACTCTTGCCGCGGACACCAAGCGCGCGCTCCGGGGCTCGATCCCCGCCGGCGTGTCCCGGGCCCAGCGGGTGGCGCTGGGGGCGCTCGTGCTCATCGCGGTCTCCGTCGCCTTCCGCGCGTGGATCGTCTCCGGGGCGTGGTTCTACGCCGACGACTACCAGTGGCTGGCCGACGTGGCGCGCGGCGACGCCGGCATCGGCTGGATGTTCTCCGCGCACGACTCGCAGTTCATGCCCCTGGGCCTCGCGCTCGCCCAGCTGACGGGCTCTGCCGGCGTCTTCGTGTGGCCGGTCGCAGCGGCCGAGATGGTGATCCTGCAGGCGATGGCCGGCATCGCGTGCTGGCGCATGCTCTCGGTGCTCTTCGGGAGCCGGCCCGAGATCCTGGTGCTTCTCGCCTCCTACCTCTTCTCCGTCTTCACCCTTCCGACGGTGACGTGGTGGGCCGTCTCCCTCAACCAGCTGCCGCTCCACATCGCGCTGTTCGCGGGCGTCACGACCCACGTGCTCTACCTCCGGACCGGCAAGCGTCGATACGTGGCGTGGACCTCCCTCTGGCTCACGCTCGGCTTCCTGTCCTACGTGAAGACGCTGCTCATCATGTTCATCCTCGTGATGATCGCGCTCCTCTACTTCGCCTCGGGAGGGGTGTGGGCACGTATCGGCGGATGCCTCCGGCGGTACTGGACGGCGTGGATGGCCTATGCGGCGCTCACCGCTGCCTATCTCTACGTCTACGTGGTGTACGTCCCCAACCCGATCTCCGGGGACGGCGACGTCGACTACCTCGCCCTCACCGACACGCTCGTGCGCACGTCGCTGGGCCCTGGTCTCCTCGGTGGCCCGTGGCGCTGGAGCGACTGGAGTCCTCCCGTGCTCACCGCCGACACACCCGAGGCCCTGGTCACGGCGAGCTGGTTCGTCGTCATCGCAGCCGGCCTCTTCCTGCTCGTCACTCGTCGCCGGGCGTGGCGCGTCCTGCTCGTCTTCGTGCCGTACCTCGCGGTCACGATCTACCTCGTGGGCGAGGGTCGCGCCTGGGTCATGGGCCCGGTGGTAGGCGCCGAGTTCCGCTATCTCGCCGACGTCGCTGCACTCCTCCCGCTCGTCGTCGGCCTCGCCTGGCTGCCGCTACGGGGTGCGCGCGAGACGGTCGAGCGCCGGGCGACGGTGCCTCTTGTCCCGCGACGAGGCCTTCTCCTCACGGCAAGCGCCGTCCTCGTCGCGATCAGCGCGACCGCTTCATCGATCCCGTACGCGCTCGCGTGGCACGACAACTGGCAGACGCGCGCCTACGTCGGCAACGCCCGGCAGTCGCTCGACGACGCGCCCAGCCCTCCGCGGTTGGCCGACTACGGGGTGCCGATGGATGACCTCGGCGGCTTCCTGCTGTTCCCGTACAACCAGCCGAAGTACTTCCTCGCCCCCGTCTCCGACCAGTTCTCCACCACGGTCGCGGGCAACGACCTCTCTGCCCTCGACCCGAGCGGTCACATCACCGACGCCGGGGTCTCCGGGGGCATCCAGGTGCCGGTCGAGCCCAACTCCGGCTGCGGCCTGCTGATCAGCGAGCGGACACGGGTGCCGCTCGGTGCCTCGACGATCGACTACCAGTTCTGGGTGGAGGTCGGCTACATCACCGGGGCTGACTCCACGCTGCGCTTCGAGGCCGGTGACAACCGGGTCGACGTCGGCATCCGACGCGGGTTGCATACCCTGCTGATCAGGACCGACGGTGTCTACGACAGCGTCACCTTCGACCCGGCCCCGGGAGCCACTATCTGTGTCGACCGCATCTCGATCGGCAATCTGGAGGCACGATGAGCGACCGGCCCGACGAGCGGGAGCAGCCTCGCGTCTATCCCGTCCTGGACAGTCTTCGCGCGATCGCCGCCATCTTCGTCGTCGCCACGCACTGTGCCTTTCATGCCGGCTACTACGGGAGCGGCCAGCTCGGTGCCATGTCGGCGCGCCTCGACGCCGGTGTCGCGATCTTCTTCGTGCTGTCCGGGTTCTTGCTCGGTCGACCCTTCCTGGCCGCCATGGCCGACGGTCGGCCCCTGCCCCCCACCGGGCGCTACGTCTGGAAGCGCGCGCTGCGCATCCTCCCGACCTACTGGCTCGCGGTCGTCGCCGCGATGCTCCTGCTCGAGGAGAACGACGGCGCCTCGGTCGGCGAGTGGACGAAGGCGCTCACGATGACGACGCTGTACGGCAGGGAGGAGTTCCCGACCGGCCTCGCGCAGATGTGGAGCCTCGCCGTCGAGGTGAGCTTCTACCTGCTCCTTCCCGTGCTGGCATGGCTGGTCGTCCGGACGCTGTGCCGCAGCCCCTGGGCCGCGCGCGACCTCATCTCCTGGACGATGGTGCTGGTCTACATCAGCCTCGGCTGGCTGCTGGTGGGCTACACGGTCGTCGACCCCTCCGTGGTGCTCGCCCACCAGTGGCTGCCCGGCTACCTGAGCTGGTTCGCCGGAGGGATCATCCTGGCGATCGCGTCACTGACGACGACCGACGGCACCGTCGTCAGGGCCATCCGCCACCTCGGTCAGAGCCCCTGGACGTGCTGGGCGGTGGCGGCCGCGCTGTTCGCCATCGCCTCCACGCCGGTCGCGGGCCCGGTGACCCTCGACATCCCCACCGCGGGAGAAGGCGCAGCCCGCAACCTGCTTTACGCCGCCATCGCGACGCTCGTCATCCTCCCGGGCGTCTTCGCGCCTGAGACGTCGGCGTTCAGCAGGATCCTCTCGGTCGGCTGGCTGCGCCACCTCGGTCAGATCTCGTACGGCATCTTCTGCGTGCACATGACGGTGATCTTCCTCGTCTTCGACTGGCGCGACATGGAGCTCTTCCGCGGCCGCGGCATCGAGCTCTTCGTGCTGACGCTCCTCATCAGCGTCGTGGTGGCGGAGATCGTCTACCGCGTCGTCGAGGTCCCCGCCCTGCGCCTGCGGAACATCGGCCGTCGACCGGCCCGGCCCGAGGCCGTCGCGGCGAGCAGCCCCAGCGAGCAGACCACCAGCAGCTGAGGCCACACGAACTGCCCGGCCCACCCGGAGTCCGAGGCCCACGGCCGGACCACGTACGCGACCGCCGCGACGACGACCGGGAGCCCGGCCGCCCAGGCGAGAGCCTCCGAGGAGAACCGCCGGACGCCGAGTCCGACGAGCAGCCCGACGAGCGCGGCGACCACTCCCACCGTCCCCGCCAGCAGTCCGACGACCACCGCAGTCGCGGCGATCATGGGCAGCGCGCTGCGCACCGGCCGTTCCCGTGCGGGCGGCAGACCGCTCCGTCGCCGCCGCAGCATGGCGACGGCGACCAGGAGCCCGAGAAAGAAGACGGCACCGACGGCGAGTCCGACCCGGTAGCTCGCGGTAGGACCGAACTCGAGCGACAGCTCGTCGGAGTCCGCCGCGACGACCCACCCCTGCTGCCAGCCGTTGACCTGGATCGGTCGCCCCTCGGACGAGCGCCACCCGGCGTTGGTGTTCTCGGCGACAGTGACCAGACGGCTGCCGTCCCCCGGAGCGTCCTCCAGCGAGATCGACCGCTCGGTCGCGCGCCACGTCGGGGTGGCCGCCGGTGACGCGCCCGCGGAGTCTCCAAGATCACCGAGCACCAGCGAGACCGGCCGGAACGCTTCGTTGCCGATCACCCGGATGCGGTGCTCGCCCTCGTCGAGATCGATCGTCCTCACCCCGCAGACCGATGCCGCGAACGGACCGCCCTTCAACACCTCGGCCGGGCTCGCGCCGATGCGTGTCCGGTAAGGCTTACCGTCCACCTCGACCGTCGGACCGCTCCCGCACGCACCGGCCGGCGCGTCGTCGCGCGGCGGCTGGGGGAAGAGCTGGAACCGACCGGGCACCGACACCTCGCTGATGCCGACGGGCAGCGGCTTGGTGAAGCCGAACGCGTCGATCGTGGAGCGGATGTCGGTTTGCCGGAAGTGGATCTCGACCGAGTCCGCGACCACGGGCTCGAACCGGGCGATCCCGCCGCGGAACGTCACCTCGCGCTCACTGCCGTCGGAGAAGCGGAGGAGCGCCTCCTCCGGGAGCGAGGCCGCCATCCGCCGGCTCGTCTCGACCTTCAGCCTTCCGAGCCGGCGCTCACCCACCCACGTGAGGGTCAAGGTGGGATCGGCATCGTCGGCGGCCGCGATCCATCCCGTCGCCGGATCCCCGTCGATCGCACCCGCCGCGCTGTTGCGGGGGTCGTCGACGGCGTACGAGCTCGCACGGGCGCCGGCGAGCCGACCGTCCTGGAGCGCCGCGTCGAGTCCGGCGCCGCCCACCGCCTCGACGGTGAGTGACGGCGCGTAGGACGCCGCCTCGTTCATCGTGATCTCGCGGTCGAGCGTCCTCCCGTCCTCTCCCCACCGCTGCTGGCCCTCGACGCAGCGCGTCGCGCCCTGGATCGAGAGACAGCCGGAGCGGAACGCCTGGTCTGCGGCGATCACGATCTGCTCGGGAGCGCCCCACGCCTCCGGTAGCCGCGGCATGAC
>NZ_JARBCJ010000191.1:0-5875 GCF_028803055.1 Mumia sp. | reverse complement strand
CGAGGCGAAGGCCGGCCCCCACGGATCCCACGCCGAGTCCGGGCGCTGGTCGAGCACCTCGGCGTAGAACTCGCGGAACGCCAGCTCCCGACGGTACGCCTCGGAGCCTGGGCCACGTCCGAGCCCGGCGAGCAGTGTGCGGGGGTGGATCTCGCCCCACCGCAGGTGCACCGACATCCGTGAGGTGCGGTCGTCACCGGGAAGGTCCCGTTCGGTCGCGTAGTCGTCGAGGCCGTCGGCCACGAACTCGTCCCACCGCCGTCGGGCCGCGACCTCTCCTGGGACGGGGAGGGCGAGACCGTCCGGCAGCTCGGCGTCCGGGACCTCGACGGTGGGCGGCCCTGGCGACACCCACGCCCCGTCGTAGGGGTCTCGTGCGGGGGCCCGCCAACCGTGCTCGAGCCACGCGGCGTAGTAGGGGGTGAAGACCTGGTAGCGGCCCCCGTCGCGCCTGGTCACCCGGCCGGGAGCGACCGCGTACGGCGAGCCGGTGCGGACGAGCGCGACGCCGTGCTCGCCGAGGGCGTCGGCGACCCGGGTGTCTCGGCGGCGTCCGTACGGCGTGTGGTCGCCCGCGACGTGCACGCTGGCCGCGCCGACCCGGCGGGCCACCCCGACCACCTCTCTCGCAGGGTCCCCGGCGACCACGTGGAGTCCCGTGGCGCCCAGTCGTCGGGAGAGGTCGCGCAGCGAGCCCGCGAGGTAGGCCCGTCTCGGCGGCGGGGCCGCGTCCCACAACCGCGGGTCCAGGACGAAGAGCGGGACGACGCCGTCGCCGCCGGCCTCCAACGCCGTCACGAGGGCCGGGTTGTCCCCGAGGCGGAGGTCTCGCCGGAACCACAGCACCGAGATCGGCATCCGCCCATCCTCGACGGTGCACGGGGTCTGTGCACGATCTGGAACAATAGGCGCGTGAGCGACCTGATCGACACCACCGAGATGTACCTGCGGACCATCTACGAGCTCGAGGAAGAGGGCATCGTCCCTCTGCGCGCGCGCATCGCCGAGCGTCTCCACCAGAGCGGGCCCACGGTCAGCCAGACGGTAGCCCGGATGGAGCGGGACGGGCTGCTCACGGTCGAGGGCGACCGCCACCTCGAGCTGTCCGACCAGGGGCGCGCGCTCGCCACGCGGGTGATGCGCAAGCACCGCCTCGCCGAGCGCCTCCTGACCGACATCATCGGGCTCGAGATCGAGTACGTGCACGAGGAGGCGTGCCGTTGGGAGCACGTCATCTCCGAGCAGGTCGAGCGCAAGCTGGTCCGACTGCTCGAGCACCCGACCGAGTCGCCGTACGGCACGCCCATCCCCGGGCTGGGCGAGCTGGACGAGGCGGCGGTGCAGGCCGAGGCGTTCCTCGGGGCCGGCGTGATGCACCTGACGGCGACCCTGGCGACCAACGGTGATGCGTCGCGGCTCGTGGTGCGACGCATCGGCGAGGAGCTGCAGAAGGACACGACCGCGATGTCGGTCCTGCGTCGCGTCGGTGTGCTCCCCGGCAACGACGTTCTCGTGTCCTCGGCGCCCGACGGCGGTGTCGTCGTCGCGCGGGGCGGCGAGACGGCGGAGATCGACGCGGACGCCGCCAGCCACATCTTCGTCACGCGGCCGTGAGCGTCGCCCCCGGCTCCGACTCCTCCCGGCGTCGTGCCCGCGACGCTCGGACTCGCGGGCTGCCGGGCCGATGGTGCAGGGTGCTCATGAGGTCGGCGGGCTGCTAGGTCGACCGACGACCGGGGGGACACGATGAACGCAGCGCAGCGTCACGCACGCTGGTTCCTCAGCGCCTCGGTGGTTCTCGCGGCCGTCGTCGTCACCGTGCTCACCGTGGCGGCGCTCGTCGCGCAGGGAGAGTCTCTCGACCCGTGGTGGCTGCTCGCCGTCCCGGCGATCGTGCTCACCAGCGCGGCGCCGCTCTACCTCGACCGCTATGACGACTGGCTGGCGGTGGGCACCGAGTTCTGCGTCCTGGTGATGCTGTCGCTCGCGCTCGACTGGCCGCAGGCCCTCTCCCTCTGGATCATCGGCGTCGTGCTGGCCCAGCTCGTGCCGGTGGCGCGGGCCCCTCGAGCGTTCGACGCGTCGCTCTCCATCGTCTGCGGTGCCGTCGCCGTCGCCGTGGTGTCGATCCTGGGCACCGGGACGTCCGGCTACCGCGAGGTGATGGTTGTCGGGGCGGCCTTCACGCTCGCGTTCCTGATCGACATCGGTGTCTCGGTGCTGCGTGTCCACGCCGCCGAGCCGCCCGACCCCGGGAGCATCGCGGCGCGGGGATACGAGGTCCTCACCCTCTACGGGCTGTACGTCGGGGTGACCGCGATGGGCTACGTCTCGGTGCTCCTCTACCGGGCGGTGTCACCGTGGGCGCTTCTCGCGGTCCTGCCTGCGCTGGCGATCGTGCTGATGGCGGTGAAGGGTCTCACCCGCGAGCGCGAGACCGCGCGGCGGCTCAAGGTGCTGTTCGAGACCGCGAACGCGCTCCACTCCGCCTCGACGGAGGGGGAGGTGCTGGCCGTGCTCGACGCGGGGGTCCGGCGACTCGGGAAGTCCGCCGGCTCCGGACTGCGGAGCGAGCTGCCCGCTCCCGGTGACGTCCGGCGGCTCTTCATCTCCGGCGACGACGTCTACTGGCTCGTGATCCACGGCACCGGTGGCCCGCAGGCCGCGACGCTCCGACGCACGGAGGCCCTGGAGTCGATCGCCCAGCAGGCCGAGGAGGCACTCTCGCGGATGCGGATGAACCGTGACCTCGTCGACAGCGCGGAGCGCGATCCGCTGACGCGGTTGAGCAACCGCGCGGTCTTCCTCGACACCGTGGACGAGGCGTTGTCCGCCGAGGGCGGGAGACAGTCGTGCGCGATCCTGTTCTGCGACCTCGACGGCTTCAAGCGGGTCAACGACCAGCTGGGACATGCGAGCGGCGACGCAGCGCTGGTGGAGATCGCGCGCCGCCTCGTCGCCGACCTTCCCGACGACGTGCGGGTGGCTCGCCTCGGCGGCGACGAGTTCGCCATCCTCGTGACGGCGTCGGCGAGCGGAGCGGTCGGACTCCGCGATCGCACGATGGATCTCGCCGCGCAGGTCGGCGAGATCGTCGCCCGACCGATGGTGCTGGACGCCCGCACGATCGAGATCGCCACCAGCATCGGCGTCTCGTGGACCGACACGGAACGCGTGAGTGCCTCCGAGCTCCTGCGCAACGCCGACATCGCGATGTACGTGGCCAAACGAGAAGGCGGTGGCCGCGTCGTCGTCTACCGTGCGGCCATGGGGGAGGAGCGCGTGCGGTCCTTGGAGCTGGTCGACCGGTTGCGCCGGGCGATCGACGAGCGCCGGCTCCGTGTCGTGTACCAACCGATCGTCTCCGCCGACGAGCAGCGGCTCCTTGCCGTGGAGGCACTGGCCCGGTGGACCGAGGACGGCGAGGTCGTCTCACCGGAGGAGTTCATCCCGCTCGCCGAGGATGCCAACCTCATCGAGCCGATCGGTGAGCTGGTGCTCGACCAGGTCTGCGACGACCTGGAGCAGCTCGGTCACGCGCTCGACCCCGACACCGCGATCGCGATCAACCTGTCTGCGCGTCAGCTCGACTCGCCGCGGTTTCTCGCTCGCATCCATCGCGCCATCGGCCTGCTGGCCCCGCATCCGCTGACGCTCGAGATCACCGAGACGGAGACGATCAGTGAGGAGGTCATCGAGTCGAGGGTGATGGAGGACCTGGTCGAACGCGGGGCGATCCTGGCGGTCGACGACTTCGGGGTGGGATTCTCCTCGCTCGAACGGTTGATGCGGCTGCCCGTGCAGGTGCTGAAGCTCGACCGGGTCTTCTCGCGAGACGTCGACACGGGCGAGGAGCAGGCGGCGTTCCTCACCTCGATGCTCGAGATGGCGTCGGCCACGAATCTCAAGACGGTCGTGGAGGGCATCGAGCGGCGGTCGCAGGTGGAGGCCGTCCTCTCGGACCTGAGTGCTCGCGGGCGTCGCACGCTCGCGCTCCAGGGCTACTACTTCGGCGGACCGATGAGTCCGGCGACTCTTGTCCGCTGGTCGGGGCAGCGGGCGCGGGCGGCCTCGCTGCGGCGGCGGTGACCACGGTGGGCCGCAGGACGGTCGGCCGTTTCAGACGCTTTGGCATGCTGGTCCGGTGGGACGAGGGAGGGTGATGAGCACCGTACGAGGATTCGGTTCGTGGCTGCGCGCCACGGGGACGGAGCTGCTGGGATGGCTGCTCGTGGTGGCCGGCATCGCCGCGCTGGTGCTGCCCGGCCCCGGTCTGCTCATGGTGTTCGGGGGCCTCGCGGTCCTGTCCAACCGCTACGAGTGGGCGAGGCGGCGGGTCGAGCCGGTCAAGGCCAAGGCCTTCGAGGCTGCCCGCTACGGCGTCGCGACCTGGCCCAGGATCGCTCTGAGCGTCCTCGGCGCGCTCTCGGTGATGGCCTTCGGCGTCATCTGGTGGATGGCTCCGGCCGTCCCGACCGTGGGGCCGCTCGGCCCGGAGCTGCCGTTCAGCGGGTGGGGCACCGGACTGAGCCTCATGATCTCCTCGGTCATCGCGCTGGGCCTGCTCGGCTTCAGCGTGGCGCGCTTCCGCTACGGCGGTGACGACGACGAACGGGTGGACGGCGACCTCGTGGAGGCCGAGCTGCTCGAGGCCGAGGTCGGTGATCGCGAGGACGGCCGACGCGATGCCGAGGACCGCTAGCCGAGGATCACTAGCCGCAGCACCGGAGGCCCCGGCCGCGCGGGCGGCGCTACTGCCAGAGCACCGCGATCAGCACGTTGAGGACTGCGAGCCCTCCGATCGCGTGCGCCATCCAGACCGGGGCGCGGTCGCCCTTGCGGGTGGCCACGAACGCGAGCACGGTGACGACGATCGCGACGACCAGCTTGATGCCGATCTTGACGTGGTTCACGTCGAGGTCGTCCATCTCGCGGACGCCGACGAGCAGCAGACCGGTCACCAGAGCGGTCGCCGCGGCGTGCCAGACGCCTTTGGCGATCGGGACCGGGGTCCGCAGTCGTGATGCCCACGCCCCCACCACGAATGCCCAGGAAAGAAGGTGGATCGCGAGCAGGACGAGTCGAAGCGTCTCCATGGGCCGAACCATACTTGAGGCCATGGGGGATCAGATCAGTGAGGTGATGGGGCGCCTGCGACGCGAGGACTTCCTCCCGGACGACCAGAAGCGCTTCGCAGACCTGGACGAGCCGCTGCCGATCGGGTGGGGGCAGACCAGCTCGCAGCCGAGGACCGTCGCGGCGATGCTGCGGCTGCTCGACGTGTTGCCCGGCATGCGGGTCCTCGACGTCGGAGCCGGTTCTGGATGGACGACGGCACTTCTCGCGACCCTGGTCGGGGCAGAGGGTCAGGTCGTGGGGGTGGAGCTCGTCCCCCAGCTTCGCGTCCGCGCGACTGCGGCACTCGGGAGGCTGCATCTCGACCAGGCTCGGGTCGAGCTGGCGGAGCGGGGCGTCCTGGGCTGGCCGGTCGACGCGCCGTACGACCGGGTGCTGGTGTCGGCGCAGGCGCGATCGCTCCCCACGCCTCTCGTCGAGCAGCTGGCAGAGCAGGGTGCCATGGTCGTCCCGGTTCGCGGGCGGATGACTCGTGTCGTCCGTCAGGCGGGCGAGGAGGTCGCCGTCAGCGAGCACGGGTCGTACCGCTTCGTGCCGCTGCTCGACTGGTGAGGCTCCCCGCTAGTCTTGGGCGGTGCGCCCCCGTAGCTCAGGGGATAGAGCACCGCTCTCCTAAAGCGGGTGTCGCTGGTTCGAATCCAGCCGGGGGCACGACTAGCGTGGGGTCGTGGACTCCTGGGGCGCCGTCGTCGGGGTGGTGGAGCTGCCCGACGGCCGACGTGTGCGGGGGACAGGCCTG
>NZ_JARBCJ010000190.1:0-5889 GCF_028803055.1 Mumia sp. | reverse complement strand
CGGGTACGGCGCAGGATGACCACGCCGACGCTGACCAGGACGAACGCGAAGAGCGTGCCGATGTTGACGAGGTCGGCGAGCGTGGAGAGGTCGACGAACCCGGAGATCGCCGCCACCGCGATCCCGGTGACGAAGGTGATCCGGTGGGGCGTGTGGCGCTCGCCGTGGGTCTGGGCGAGCCACCGCGGGAGAAGCCCGTCACGCGCCATCGCGAAGGCCACGCGGGTCTGCCCGAGCATGAGGATCATCACCACGACGACGAGCCCGATGCAGGCGCCGACCGAGATCACGTCGCCCATCCAGCCCACCCCGACGGCGTCGAACGCGGTCGCGAGCGGAGCGCCGTCCTCCGGGTCGATGTCGTGGAAGTTCTGCATGCCCGTGATCACCAGGCTGACCGCCATATAGAGCACGGTGACGATCGCGAGCGACCCGAAGATCCCGATCGGGACGTTGCGCTGCGGGTTGTGCGTCTCCTCCGCGGTGGTGGCGACCACGTCGAAGCCGATGAAGGCGAAGAAGACGATCGCTGCGCCGGTGAAGATCCCGGCGACGCCGTACACCGCGGGATCGAGCCCGAGGAGGGACTGGACGAGCGGGGTCTTGAGCCAGCCCCCCTCCCCAGGCGCCGGTGGCTCGGACGGCGGGACGAACGGCGACCAGTTCTGCGCGTCGATGTAGCGGATGCCCGCGATGATGACGAGCAGCACGACGGCGACCTTGATGGCCACGACGACTTGGTTGATCCGGCTGGAGAACTTGATGCCGACGATCAGCACCCACATCACGAGCAGCGAGATCACGATGGCAGGGATGTCGACGACACCCGTGCCCGCCGCGGTGCTCAGCTGGGCGGGGAGCTCGAGGAACGTGCCTTCGACGAGGTTGTTCCAGTACGAGGAGAAGCCGGACGCAAGGGCCGCCGAGCCGACGGTGAACTCGAGCACCAGGTCCCAGCCGATCGTCCAGGCGATCAGCTCGCCGAAGGTGGCGTAGGAGAAGGTGTAGGCGCTGCCCGCGACCGGCACGGTGGACGCGAACTCGGCGTAGCAGAGGGCGGCGAGGCCGCAGGCGAGAGCCGCGACGAGGAACGAGATGGCGATCGCGGGCCCGGCCGTCGTCGCGGCCGCCTGACCGGTGAGGACGAAGATGCCGGCGCCCACGATCACGCCGACGCCGAACACGATCAGGTCGAGGGCTCCGAGGTTGCGGTTGAGTCGTGTCTCGGGATCGTCGGTGTCCTTCATGGACTGCTCGACCGACTTCGTACGGAACAGCGCGCTCCTGGCCATCGGGGTCCCCTCTCCCTCGGGGACACTATGCCGCGTGCGCGCGGCTCCGGCAGGTCAGAGACGTGCCAGCGTGTCGGCCGCGATGGCCTCTCCGGTCAGGCCCATCCGCTCGAGGAGGACGGCACGCTTGGCGTGGTCGAAGAACTCCTGCGTGACGCCGTGGACGCGCACCGGGGTGCGGACGTCGGCGTCGGCGAGCATCTGGGTGAGGACCGACCCCATCCCGCCGACACGGCCGCTGTCCTCGATCGTGACGAGAAGACGGTGTCGCGCAGCAAGCTCGACGAGAGCAGGGTCGAGGGGCTTGACCCACCGGGGGTCGACGACCGTGACACCGACACCCTCCGCCCGCAGCAGCGCTGCGGCGTCGAGCGCCTGGTGGACCATCGGGCCGGCGGCGACCACGAGCACGTCCTCCGCGCCTTCGCGCAGCAGCACGTCGCTGCGGCCCACGACGTCGACGGCCTCGACGTCGTCGGACACGCCTCCCTTGGGGAAGCGCACCACGGTCGGCGCATCGTCGACCGCCACCGCCTCGCGGAGCAGCTCACGGAGACGAGTGCCGTCGCGCGGCGCCGCCAGCTGCAGCGTGGGGACCACCTGAAGGATCGACATGTCCCACATGCCGTTGTGGCTGGGACCGTCGTCACCGGTGACGCCGGCGCGGTCGAGCACGAACGTCACGCCGCACCGGTGCAGGGCGACGTCGAGCAGGACCTGGTCGAACGCCCGGTTGAGGAACGTCGCGTAGACCGCGACGACCGGGTGGAGCCCGCCCATCGCCAGGCCCGCCGCGCTGGTCACCGCGTGCTGCTCGGCGATGCCCACGTCGTAGGTGCGCTCGGGGAACTTGTCGGCGAACGCGTCGAGGCCGGTCGGCGACAGCATGGCCGCCGTAATCGCGACGACGTCGCGGCGCTCGTCACCGATCCGGACCAGCTCGTCGCGGAAGACCGACGTCCACGAGGTCGGCTCCACGGCCAGCGCCTCACCGGTCAGGCGGTCGAACGCCTTGGCCTGGTGCATCTGGTCCTCTTCGTTGGCCACCGCGATCTCGTAGCCCTGACCCTTCGTCGTGATGACGTGGACGATCGCCGGCCCTCCGTAGGTCCGCGCCCGTGCCAGCGCCTCCTCCACCATCGGCCGGTCGTGGCCGTCGATAGGTCCGATGTATTTGAGACCGAGGTCCTCGAACATGCCCTGCGGGTAGAGCGCGTCCTTGAGACCCTTCTTGATCGCGTGGAGCGCCTCGTAGGTCACCTGTCCCACCGCGTTGGTCTGAGTGAGGCGCTCGCGCACCGCCTTGAGCGTCGGCTCGTAGCGCGGGTTGGTGCGCAGCCGAGCCAGGTGGTTGGCGAGACCGCCGACGGTCGGACGGTAGGACCGGCCGTTGTCGTTGACGACGACCACCAGGCGCCGGTCGACGTTGGCGGCGATGTTGTTGAGCGCCTCCCAGGCCATGCCGCCGGTCAGGGCGCCGTCGCCGATCACCGCGATCACGTGGTCGGGCCGGCCGGTGACCATGTTCGCCTTCGCCAGCCCGTCGGCATAGGAGAGGCTGGTCGACGCGTGGGAGTTCTCCACGACGTCGTGGGCCGACTCGGCCTGGCTCGGGTAGCCGGAGAGGCCGCCCTCGGTACGGAGGTTCTCGAACTCAGCAGCCCGGCCGGTCAGCATCTTGTGCACGTACGCCTGGTGACCGGTGTCGAAGATCACCCGGTCGCGCGGAGAGTCGAACACCCGATGGATCGCCATCGTCAGCTCGACGACCCCGAGGTTCGGGCCGAGGTGCCCCCCGTGCGTGGCGACGGCGACGATCAGCCGCTCGCGGATCTCCTCGGCGAGCGCGTCGAGCTCGGGGTCGGTGAGATCCCGCAGATCGCTCGGTTGGCTGATGCGATCGAGCGTGCTCATGGTCCTCCGCGGGTCTGGGTGGGCGTCATTCGATCTTAGGCCATCGCCTCCAACTACCCACGGAACCGTCGCCCGCGCCAGGTCACTCCACGACCGTGCGGAGCTCGGCGACCTCGGTGTCGAGCACCGACTCGACGGCGGTCAGCGCGTCGGCGACGGCCGCCTCGTCGGGCGGGTGCTCGCCCGGGAGCGGGAGCACCTCGACGTCGATCCGGGCACCCCTCGGGACGATCCTCCATCGAGCGACGATGCGAGTCCCGTCGAGCACGATCGGGCTGCACATGCCGTTGACCTTGTTGAAGATCGTGGGCAGGTTGTCGATCGCGGTGAAGCGTCCGCGCTCCGGCCCCGTCCCCTCGAACCCGAGCAGGACGCCGTCGAACTCGGGCAGCATCCTGACCCCACCCTCGTACGTGCTGCCGTCGGGTGCGTCGACAAGGTCGAGGTAGGTCGCGCCACCGGGACCCTCCCGTCGCACCACCTCATCCCCCAGGGCCTCGACGGCCGCGTCGACGGGGCGGAGCCGCTCGCCCAGCCACCACGCGACGTCACGGCGGGTCGCAGGCCCGTACGACGCGAGATGTGTCCGCACCAGCGCACGGCGGGCGACGTCGGGGTCGTGCGCGTCGACGTCGACGTCGACCACGGCACCCGCCGCCCGGTAGAGGGTGTCGGTGCGGGTGTGCCAGCGACGGTCGGGCGGACGACGGACGAGCCCGGGCGCCGAGCGGATCAGGTTGCGGGTGGAGGTGTCGGCCGCGACGCCACGGCCGTCCGGCTCGTGCTCGCCCAGCCACTCGAGCACGTGGGCCACGAGGTCGTCGCGCTCGCGCCAGAGGTCGGCGGCGTACGCGGCAGTCTCGGCGCGTACGTCGTCGGAGGACACGGCCTGCAGCGACAGCGCCTTGGTCAGCGACGTGTCGAGCCAGCCGCGGGTGATCGCGGCCGACCAGGCGTGGTGCAACGGCGTCGAGCTGTGGACCGTCCCACGCAGCGTCGTGCCCTTGACCAGCGCGTAGGACTCGAACGCCTCGACGACCGTCTCGTGGGTGATGCCGGGCAGCCGCGACGCCGCGAAGACGAACGCCGCGCGCGGGACCTGAGTCTGGACCGGTCCGAGCGCGGAGTACAACGAGACCAGGTCGTCGACCGCCGTGCCCGTGGACCTGGGGAACTGGCGGGCGAGGGTCCTCAGTGCGAGGTCGTCCTGTGACAGCGCTGTGCCCATGGTTCGATGCCTCCATGTCTGAGTCGTACGACGCGTCGTGCACGTTCTGTCGCGTGGTCGCCGGGGAGCTGGCAGCCCCCATCGTGCACGAGGACGCCGACACGATCGGCTTCTTGGACCATCGTCCCGTCTTCAAGGGCCACGTCCTCGTCGTCCCTCGCGAGCACGTGGTGACGTTGCCGGACCTGCCCGTGGAGCGGCTCGGCCCCTACTTCGCCGTCGTGCAGCAGATCGCGAGAGCGCTGCCGGAGGCCCTCGGCGCCCAGGGGACGTGGGTCGCTGCCAACAACGTCGTCTCCCAGTCCGTGCCACACCTGCACGTCCATGTGGTCCCCCGCACCAAGGGGGACGGTCTGCGCGGCTTCTTCTGGCCGCGGACCAGGTACGGCGACGGCGAGGCCGACGAGTACGCGGCACGGATCCGGGCGCGTCTGGGCGCGCTCGCGAGCGAAGGAAACGGCGAGAACCTTCGGTAACGTGCGGTCATGGACAAGGTTCCGTGGCCGGCGGTGCGGTGGGAGGAGCGGCCCTGGCCCGACCGGCCCGCCGCCGGGCTCGCCCGTCACCGGCGCCGCCGGCACCCTGAGCCGTACGAGGCGGCCGTCGTCCCGGCCATCACCGCGGCGCAGGTCGACCTCGACACGGCGCTGATCGCCGAGGCGGAGGAGGCGGCGGTCGAGGTCGCCCGGTTCGACACCTGGGTCTCGCGAGCCTTCAGCGACCACCCGGAGCCGGAGGCGACGGAGCTGACCGAGCTCGGACCGATGAGCACGATCCTCCTGCGCAGCGAGTCCGCCTCGTCGTCTCAGATCGAGAACCTCACCGCGGGGGCGCACCAGCTGGCCCTGGCCGAGATCGGAGCGGCGACCGGGCCCGAGGCCCGACTGGTCGCACGCAACGTCGCGACCATGCGCGCGGCGCTCGCGCTCGCCGACCGTCTCGACCTCGCCTCCGTGCTGGCCCTGCACCGCACGCTGCTCGCCGACAGCGACCCGAGCCGCGCCGGGCGGTGGAGGGACGAGCAGGTGTGGGTCGGAGGCACCCCGTACAGCCCGCACGCGGCCGAATTCGTGCCCCCGCACCACAGCCGCGTCCCGGAGGCGATGGCCGACCTCATCGCCTTCGTGCGCCGCGACGACCTGCCCGTGCTCGTTCAGGCGGCGCTCGCACACGCGCAGCTTGAGACGATCCACCCGTTCACCGACGGGAACGGCCGCACCGGCCGGGCGCTGGTCCACGCCGTCCTGCGCAGCAAGGGCATCTCCCAACGGGTCACCGTGCCGATCTCGGCCGGCCTGCTCACCGACACGTCCCGCTACTTCGCGGCGCTCGGCGCCTACCGTGACGGCGATCCCGCCCCGATCGTCGCCGAGATGGCGGGCGCGACGATGCGCGCCATCGCCAACGGCAACCACCTCGTGGCCGACCTGATCGAGCTGCGCGACCAGTGGTCTC
>NZ_JARBCJ010000018.1:5923-28078 GCF_028803055.1 Mumia sp. | reverse complement strand
CCACCACCGCACCGGACCACGCACCCAGAGCGGGCCCGAGCATCCGCAGGTCGACCTCGTCGTCACGGTCGACCGCGACAGCGGCACGGGGCCGAGGTGCAGGCGCACGCGGCGACCGGTGAGGGTCGCCCGTCCCGGGATGGGGCGTACGAGTCGACACCGTGCTCAGACGGTGACGAGGTCGCGCAACCGCGCCAAGGTGGCGTCACCGATCCCCCGGACCTCGAGGAGCTCCTCGACCGCGGTGAACCGTCCGTGCTCCGTCCGCCAGTCGAGGATCGCCTGCGCGGTCACCGGGCCGACCTGCGGCAGCGTGTCGAGCTGCTCGAGCGTCGCGGTGTTGAGGTTGACGACCCCGCCAGGGCCTGACGGACCTCCGCCTGGCGCCGTCTGAGGAGCCGGCGCGGGAAGGCCGGTGACGGCCGGGAGCCCGACCACGACCTGCTCGCCGTCGACGAGCACGCGCGCCAGGTTGACCGACGACAGGTCGGCGCCGCGCCGCGAGCCGCCTGCCGCCGTGATCGCGTCGGCGACGCGCGAGCCGGACGGCAGCGTCACGATGCCGGGCCGCCGGACGCGCCCGGTGACGTCGACGACGACCTGCGCCGGCGCGGTCGCGCCGGGCACTGCGGCGCCGGCACCCGGCTGTCCGTCCGCCTGGGGCACCGCGACGTCCGAAGGGCTCCCGGACGCCCCTGGCGCGACCGGCTCGGCGACGACCGCCTGCGGCTGCGCGCGCAGCACCCACCAGATCACCGCCCCGGCCGCAAGGAGCACGACCACGATCGCGACCCCGACGTGACGAGGCGTCACCCCGTCGCCGAGCACGCTCAGGCGAGGAAGGGGTGGTCGACTGCCCTCGACCGGTGACTGCCCGGTCGCTCGCACCGTGCCCGAGCGGTGACGCCCCCACCCCGTCTCGTCGAGCTCGGTCGAGTCACTGGACGGTCCGCGCGATCTGCGCGACGACCCGGTCGCCGGACCCGGGATCCGGGTCGCCGGAAGCATCCCGGTCGGCCAGAGCTCGTCCAGACCGTCGCCTGCCGCGTCCGCACCCACCTCGTCGAACTGGTCATCGAGCTGGTCACCGAACCGGTCACCGAGCGGATCGCCGGCGGTCGCGGCGGTGGAAGGGGCGTCCCACGCGCCCCCGCGATGGTCGAGCTCGCGCGCCAGCAGCTCGAGGCGCCGCCTCGCCGCCTCGCTCGCTCTGTCTGCTCCCCGTCGCTCCACACGACAGACGCTAGAGCGGCGAACCGTCGCCGCGTCGTCTCCGGGCGCTTACCTGTGGACAAGCAGCGAGGACTCCAGCCTGGGGGCGTTCACCCCAGCGAAGGCATGCGCGCGGAGACCGTGACGGCCAGCAGACCCGGACCGACGTGGGCGCCGATGACCGCCCCGACCTCCATGACGTCGATCGACTCGCGCCCCAACGACTCCCCGAGACGCTCAGCCAGCGCCCGCGCCTGCGCGTCCGCATCGAGGTGCTGCACCGCGACGTCCACCTCGTCACCGTGGCTCGCGACGGCCTGTGCCGTGAGCTCCTCGAGACGGGCGATGGCGCGCGTCGAGGTCCGGACCTTCTCGATCGGCCGCACCCGTCCGTCCTTCACCCCGAGGATGGGCTTCACCGACAGGGCGGAGCCGAGCAGCGCGGATGCCGTCCCGATGCGACCGCCTCGGCGCAGATAGTCGAGCGTCGCGACGTAGAAGTACGTCGTCGCGCGTTCCGACCGGTCGCGGGCAGCCTTGGCGACGTCGTCGGCGGACTTCCCCGCGTCGCGCGCGTCCGCGGCAGTCAGCACGGCGTACCCGGTGGCCATCCCGACCTGGAGGCTGTCGACGCAGGTGACCGGCACGGTGCAGTCCTGCGCGGCCAGCTGCGCCGACTCCAGCGTCGCGGAGACTCGGGAGCTGAGGTGCACGGAGACGATCGCTTCCGCACCCCGTTCGGCCAGGCCGGCGTAGACGCGGGAGAAGCGCTCCGGCGCGGGCCGCGAGGTGCCGACGGCGCGCCCCGCACGAAGCGCCCGCGCGAGGTCGGCCGACGTGACGTCGAGACCCTCGGTGTACGAGCGGCCGTCCACGACGACCTCGAGCGGCACGACCGTGACGTCACGCGCCGACGCGATGTCGACCGACAGCGATGCCGTCGAGTCGGTGACGATGGCGAGGGTCATGGGGGTGAGGGTAGTCGGACTCTCTCTGAAGCACCCCCGGTCCGGTGCTGGGCTTCCCTGAGCGGCGTCATCGAAGCGACAGGACGTGGACCCGAGGAAGGGCCACCAGCGCGGCGCGTGACGATGTGATCGTTAACACGCGCGAGGTCGTCCTGACACGGCCCGCCCGCGCAGGCCGGCACCGCCGCCAGGACGGCCACCTTGCGCGGCAGCGCGTGTGACGGCGTGTGCCGAGGCGAGAGGCGGACGACGCTGACGGCCATGACCTGCGCTGATGCCGTGATCGAGCCAGCTCGCACCCTTCCCGTACGGACTGCAGCCGGGACCGCCGCGCGCCCGTCGGGCGACGGCGAACTGCCACGCCTCTTGACGGCAGCGAATGTGAGCGTTAACAATCTCTTCTTATCAGTGTGGCGTCCGTCACATTGAGAGCGACTGGGGAGCAGTTGTCCGCCTGCGCCCCTGGCCCGCACCAGAGCCGGTGCCGGCCCCGTAGACGGAGGAACCTCATGATCAGGAGAGTGAGCGCAGCCGCCGTCGGCGCCGTGCTCGTCGGCAGCCTCGCCGCGTGCGGGGGCGGCGACAGCAGCGACGCGTCGGACGACGACAGCATCACCATGGGCTTCGCCCAGGTCGGCGCCGAGAGCGGGTGGCGCACAGCCAACACGAAGTCCATCAAGGACACCGCGAAGCAAGAGGGCGTGACCCTCAAGTTCTCCGACGCCCAGCAGAAGCAGGAGAACCAGATCAAGGCCATCCGGTCCTACATCCAGCAGAAGGTCGACGTGATCGCCTTCAGCCCGGTGGTTGAGACGGGGTGGGACACCGTCCTCCAGGAAGCCAAGCGGGCCAAGATCCCGGTGATCCTCACCGACCGCTCGGTCGACTCCGACGACACGTCACTGTACGAGACCTTCCTGGGCTCCGACTTCGTCCTCGAAGGCGAGAAGGCCGGCGACTGGCTCGTCGAGAACGCCGACGCAGCAGACACCGACACCAACGGCTCGATCAACGTGGTCCAGCTCGAGGGGACGACCGGCGCGGCACCCGCGATCGATCGAGCCGACGGATTCAAGGAGAAGATCGGCGCGGACCCGAGGATCGAGGTCACTGCGTCGCAGACCGGTGACTTCACCCGCGACGGGGGCAAGAAGGTCATGGAGTCGTTCCTGAAGTCGCAGCCGGACATCGACGTGGTCTATGCCCACAACGACGACATGGGGCTCGGCGCCATCGAGGCCATCGAGGCGGCCGGCAAGAAGCCCGGGACCGACATCAAGATCATCACCGTCGACGCCGTCAAGGACGGGATGACGGCGCTGTCCCAGGGCAAGATCAACTTCATCGTCGAGTGCAACCCGTTGCTCGGCCCGCAGCTGATGGACCTCGCCCAGAAGGTCGTCGCCGGCGAGGAGGTGCCCGAGCGCGTGGTCACCGAGGAGACGACGTTCGACCAGGAGCAGGCCAAGGCTGCGCTGCCCGACCGTCAGTACTGAGCGCTGACAGCCGGTCGGCGCCACCGCCGACCGGCTGCCCGGCCGCCACACCCGTCCCGACACGAGGCGAGGACTCGAGATGACCCACATGTCCGCCGACGCGTACCCCTCCTCGGGGACGTCGCCCCGGGGACGGACGCCGGTCGACCCGGTGGTCCAGATGACCGGGATCACGATCAGGTTCCCCGGGGTGACGGCGCTCGACGACGTCGACTTCCGGCTGTTCCCGGGAGAGGTGCACGCACTGTTGGGCGAGAACGGCGCGGGGAAGTCGACGTTGATCAAGGCCCTCACCGGCGTGTACGCGACCGACTCGGGCACGATCTGGGTCGGTGGAGCCGAGCATGCCTTCACCGGGCCCGCGGCTGCGCAGGACGCAGGGGTGAGCACGGTCTACCAAGAGGTCAACCTCTGCACCAACCTGAGCGTGGCCGAGAACATGCTCCTCGGTCGGGAGCCTCGTCGGCTGGGGCGCATCGACCACCGGCGGATGAACCGTCGCGCGAGCGAGGTGCTCGGCCGGCTCGGGCTCGACATCTCGCCCCGTTCCCGCCTCGGTGACCATCCGATCGCCGTGCAGCAACTGGTCGCGATCGGTCGTGCGGTGGACATCGAGGCCCGCGTCCTCGTGCTCGACGAGCCGACGGCAAGCCTCGACAGCGAGGAGGTCGCCAAGCTGTTCGAGGTCGTCCGGTCCCTGCGCTCCCAAGGTGTCGCGATCCTCTTCGTCTCCCACTTCCTCGAGCAGGTCTTCGCGATCTCCGACCGGATGACCGTGCTCCGCAACGGTCGCATCGTCGGTGAGCACCTCACGCGTGACGTCACGCGCCTGGAGCTCGTCGAGGAGATGCTCGGGCGCGAGCTCGAGGTCCTCGAGCGGCTGCACCGTGAGCCCTCCCGCCAGCCGGACGAACGCCGTACGCCCGTCCTGCGCGCGAGGGGTCTGGGGCGCAAGGGGTCGCTCGCCCCGACCGACCTCGACGTCTACGACGGTGAGGTGATCGGTATCGCGGGCCTGCTGGGCTCGGGCCACACCGAGCTGGCGCGGCTCCTGTTCGGTGCCGACGCCTCGGACAGCGGAAGCGTCGAGGTTCGCGGGCGCCGGGTCGCGCTTCGGTCACCGCGTCGGGCCGTGGACCACAAGATCGGCTTCTCCAGCGAGAACCGCCGTTCCGAGGGGGTGATCGGCGACCTCACGGTCGCCGAGAACATGATGCTCGGTCTGCAGGCCGCTCGCGGCTGGCTCCGTCCGGTGCCACCACGTACCCGCGACCAGCTCGTGATCAAGCACCTCGAGATGCTCGACATCCGCCCGGCGAACCCGGACGCGCTGATGCGCAACCTCAGCGGTGGCAACCAGCAGAAGGTGCTGCTCGCGCGGTGGCTGATCATGCAGCCCGACGTGCTTCTGCTCGACGAGCCCACCCGCGGCATCGACGTGGGCGCCAAGGCACAGATCCAGCAGGTCGTCGACGATCTCGCGTACGAAGGGATGGGCATCGTCTTCATCTCGGCCGAGCTCGAGGAGGTGCTGCGGCTGAGCGACCGGCTGGTGGTGATGCGCGACCGTCACAAGGTCGATGAGATCCCGAACACCGGGGTGACCACCGACGACCTCATGGCGATCATCGCGCGTGAGGAGGAGTCCGCCCGTGCGTGACCTCGCCCGGCACCGCCTCTTCTGGCCCGTACTCGCACTGGTCCTCCTGCTCGCCGTCAACGTGGCCGCCACGCCGTCGTTCCTCCAGATCCGGATGCAGGACGGCCACCTCTACGGGAGCCTCGTCGACATCGCCCGCAACGGCGCGCCCGTGCTCCTGGTCGCCCTGGGCATGACCCTGGTCATCGCGACCCGCGGCATCGACCTGTCGGTCGGGGCCATCGCGGCCATCGCGGGCGCGGTCGCGTGCGTCCATCTCGCCGGGTCCCCCGCCCCCGCGTCGACCGGGACCGCGATCACCGCGGTCACGCTCGCCCTCGCCGTGTGTGTCCTCCTCGGCCTCTGGAACGGCTTCCTCGTGTCGGTGCTCGGGATCCAACCCATCATCGCGACGCTCGTGCTCATGACCGCCGGGCGCGGCCTCGCGATGCTGGTCACCGGAGGCCAGATCACCACGGTGAACAACTCCTTCTTCCGAGGACTCGGCGCCGGCTACCTCCTGACGCTCCCGATCGCGGTCCTCATCGCCATGGCGGTGTTCGCGGTCACCGCGCTGGTCACCCGCCGTACCGCGCTCGGGATGCTGGTCGAGTCCGTCGGGGTCAATCCCGAGGCGAGTCGGCTCGCCGGCGTGCGCTCACGGACGATCCTGTGGACCGTCTACGTCTTCTCTGCGTTCTGCGCCGGCCTGGCCGGACTGATGATCGCGGCCAACACCAGCGCGGCCGACGCGAACAACGCCGGTCTGTGGATCGAGCTCGACGCGATCCTCGCCGTCGTCATCGGGGGTACGTCGCTGGCCGGCGGGAGGTTCTCGCTGGCGGGGACGTTGGTGGGCGCCTTGTTCATCCAGACGCTCTCGACCACCATCCCGACCATCGGCATCCCGGCGGAGACCAACTACCTCTTCAAGGCCGTCGTCGTCATCGCGGTCTGCCTCCTCCAGTCGCCCAAGGCACGGGCTGCGGTCTGGCGTCGTCGACGCGACCGATCCGCCCTCGTGAGAGCAGGTCGAGCATGAGCACCGTGACCAGGCCGGAGATCGCCACGCGCTCCCTCGCCGACCGGGTGAAGGGCTACTCCCCTCCGTCCCAGCTGCTCCCCGTCCTGGCGACGTTCGCCCTGCTCGTCGGGATGTTCGGAGTCGGCGCGGTCCGCTACGAGGGCTTCGCCTCGCCTCAGGTCGTCCTCAACCTCTTCGTGGACAACGCGTTCCTCATCGTGCTCGCGGTCGGCATGACGTTCGTCATCCTGACCGGCGGCATCGACCTGTCGGTCGGCTCGGTCGTCGCCCTGTCGACGATGATCGCGGCGGCGACGTTACGCGCCGGCTGGCCGCCGGCGCTGGCGATCCTGGCGGTCCTGCTCACCGGGACCGCGCTCGGGCTGGCGATGGGCCTGGTCATCCACTACTTCGAGGTGCAGCCGTTCATCGCGACGCTGGCGGGGATGTTCCTGGCCCGCGGGCTCTGCTACCTCATCAGCGTGAAGTCGATCCCGATCAGGGACGAGACGTTCCAGTCGATCTCCGCTGCGTCGATCACGCTTCCCGGGGAGCTCTACGTGACCCCGACGGTGTTGATCGCGCTCGCCGTGGTGCTCGCCGCGGCGTGGGTGCTGCACCTGACCCGCTTCGGGCGCAGCGTGTACGCCGTCGGCGGGAGCGAGGCCTCTGCGGTGCTGATGGGTCTGTCCGTCGCACGCGTGAAGGTGGGCGTGTACGCGATCAGCGGCTTCTGCTCCTCGCTCGGCGGCCTGCTCTTCTCCCTCTACATGCTCTCCGGCTACAGCCTGCACGCGGTCGGCATGGAGCTCGATGCCATCGCCGCGGTCGTGATCGGTGGCACGCTGCTGACCGGTGGGTACGGGCTGGTGATCGGCTCGCTCCTCGGGGTGCTGGTGCTCGGCACCATCCAGACGTTCATCTCCTTCGACGGGACACTGAGCTCGTGGTGGACGCGGATCTCGATCGGCGCGCTGCTGCTCGTCTTCGTCGTCCTGCAACGCTTCTTCAACCGCCGGGAGATCTCGTGAGCACCGATCGTCAGAGCCCACCGGTGATGGCGGACGTGGCCCGGGCTGCGGGGGTCTCCCACCAGACCGTCTCCCGCGTCATCAACGGCTCCCCCAACATCCGCCCGTCCACCCGTGAGCGCGTCGAGTCGGTGATCCGCCAGCTGGGCTACCGACCCAACACCGCCGCGCGGGCACTGGTCACTCGACGGTCCTCGACGATCGGCATCATCAGCACCGGCAGCGGCCTGTACGGGCCCAACAGCATCCACCGCACGGTCGAGGACGCCGCCCGCGGTGCGGGATGGTTCGCCGGGTCCGTGAGCCTCGCGTCGGTCACCGAGTCCACGCTCACCGACGCGATCGACCACCTGCTGCGCCAAGCGGTCGAGGGGATCGTCATGATCGCCGGGCAGGTCGAGGCCCTCGAGCTGGTGAGCCGCCAGGACTTCGGAGTGCCGTTCGTCGTGGTCGAGGGCGACCTCTCGAAGGCGCCGAACGTCGTCGGGGTCGACCAGCGTGCGGGGGCGTACGCAGCCACGTCGCACCTGGTCGAGCTCGGTCACACGCGGATCGCCCACGTACGGGGTCCCCGCAGCTGGACGGAGGCCGACGGACGTGAGACCGGATGGCGGGAAGCCCTCGCCGACGCGCGGCTCGACCCGGGCACGCTGCTGCTCGGCGACTGGTCGGCCCGCAGCGGCTATGCCGCAGGCAGGACGCTCGTCGCCGCCCAGGAGACGACGGCCGTCTTCGTCGCCAACGACCAGATGGCGATCGGCCTGCTTCGCGCCTATCAGGAGGGCGGACGCCCGGCACCGCAGCACGTCAGCGTGGTCGGCTTCGACGACACTCCAGAGGCGGAGTACCTGCAGCCACCCCTCACGACGGTCCGGCAGGACTTCGCCGAGGTCGGCCGTCGGGCGATCGCGTTCCTCGACGCCGGCATCAAGGGGGTCGAGCCCCCGCTCGAGCGCCTCGTCTCCCCCGACGTGATCCTGCGCGCGAGCACCGCGCGCCCGTACCGGCCGGAGGTGTCCTCGTGAGCAGGGCAGAGTACGTGGTGGGGGTCGACTTCGGGACGCTGTCAGGTCGCGCGCTCGTCGTCGCGGTCGACGACGGCCGAGAGGTGGCGAGCGCGGAGTCCGTCTACGCCCACGGGGTCGTCACCGACGCGCTGCCGGGACGACCGGAGCGGCGGCTGCCGCCCGCCTGGGCGCTCCAGGTGCCGTCCGACTACATCGACGTCCTTCGGACGGCCGTGCCCGAAGCGATCCGGCAGGCCGGCATCGACCCCGCCGACGTGATCGCGATCGGCACCGACTTCACCGCGTGCACGATGGTGCCGACCACCGCCGACGGCACCCCGCTGTGCGAGGTGGAAGGGTTCGAGGACCGCCCGCACGCGTACGTCAAGCTCTGGAAGCACCATGCGGCGCAGCCGCAGGCCGACCGCATCAACGCGTTGGCCGCCGAGCGCGACGAGCCGTGGCTGTCCCGGTACGGAGGACTGATCTCGTCCGAGTGGGAGTTCGCCAAAGGGCTCCAGGTGCTCGAGGAGGATCCGGAGGTCTACGCCGCGATGGACCGGTGGGTGGAGGCGTCGGACTGGATCGTCTGGCAGCTCTGCGCGACGTACGTGCGCAACGCGGGCGCCACCGGCTACAAGGCGATCTATCAGGACGGGCGCTATCCGGACACAGACTTCCTCACGGCCCTCCATCCCGCGTTCGGTGGGTTCGTCGACGACCACGTCGATCAGCCGGTCGCCGAGCTCGGAGAGGCGGCGGGCACGTTGACGGCCGCCGCGTCGGCGTGGACCGGCCTGCCGGAGGGCATCCCCGTCGCCGTGGGCACCGTCGACGCGCACGTGAGCGCGCCGGCGGCACAGGCGATCGACGACGGTCAGATGGTCGCGATCATGGGGACCTCGACGTGCCACGTGATGAGCTCGTCGGTCCTCCGCGAGGTCCCGGGGATGTGCGGCGTGGTCGACGGCGGCATCGTGCCGGGACGCTGGGGCTACGAGGCGGGCCAGAGCGGCGTCGGTGACATCTTCGCCTGGTTCGTCGACCACGGGGTGCCGCCGTACGTGCACGAGGCTGCGGCCGCGGCCGGGGTCACCGTCCACGAGCACCTCAGCGCGCTCGCGGCGGAGCAGGCCGTCGGTGAGCACGGTCTCGTCGCGCTCGACTGGCACAGCGGCAACCGCTCGGTCCTCGTCGACCACGACCTCTCCGCCGTCGTGCTCGGCCAGACCCTCGCGACGCGCCCCGAGGACGTCTACCGCGCGCTCGTCGAGGCGACCGCGTTCGGGACGCGCACGATCATCGACGCGTTCGGGCGCAGCGGGGTGCCCGTCGAGGAGCTGGTGGTCGCGGGTGGTCTGGTCCGCAACGCGATGCTGATGCAGATCTACTCCGACGTGACCGGGCTCCCGCTGTCCGTGGTCGGGTCGGCACAAGGCCCCGCCTTGGGCGCCGCACTCCATGCCGCCGTCGCGGCCGGCGCGTACGCGGACATACGCGCTGCCGCGAAGGCGATGGGGTCGGTGCGCAAGGCGGTCTACGTCCCCGACGAGGAGCGTGCGCGTGCGTACGACCGGCTCTATGCCGAGTACGTCACGCTGCACGACTACTTCGGTCGGGGTGGCAACGACGTGATGCACCGGCTGCGCACCCTGCGAGACGACGCCTCACGATCACGCGGAGGTGCCCGATGACGGTCGCCGATGAGGTCCGCCGGACCATCGAGAGGCTGCGCCGCGAGGTGTGCGACCTGCACGCCGAGCTGACGCGCTACGGCCTCGTCGTGTGGACGGCTGGCAACGTCTCGGCGCGGGTCCCCGGCGAGGACGCGTTGGTGATCAAGCCCAGCGGGGTCGCGTACGACGCGCTGACCCCGGAGTCGATCGTCGTCACGGACCTGCACGGCCGGCTGCTCGACGGTGACCTGGCTCCGTCCAGCGACACGGCCGCGCACGCCTACGTCTATCGCCACCGACCGGACGTCAACGGCGTCGTGCACACCCACTCGACCTACGCGACGGCGTGGGCGGCGCGCGGCGAGCCGATCCCGTGCACGCTGACGATGATCGCCGACGAGTTCGGCGGGGAGATCCCGATCGGTCCGTTCGCGCTGATCGGCGACGACTCGATCGGTCGCGGCATCGTCGTCACGCTGGCACGGAGCCGGTCGCGCGCGGTCCTGATGCGCAACCACGGCGTCTTCGCGGTCGGCGCGGATGCGTTGGAGGCGGTGAAGACCGCCGTGATGTGCGAGGACGTCGCTCGGACCGTCCACATCAGCCGCCAGATCGGGGAGCCGGTGCAGATCGCCCCTGCGGACGTCGATCGCCTCTACGAGCGCTACCAGAACGCCTACGGCCAGGGGGCCGGAGAGAGAGAACACCGATGACCGATCGCGTCCTGTGGTTCCTGACCGGCAGCCAGACCCTGTACGGCGAGGACACCCTCCGCCAGGTCGCCGCCCAGTCGCGCGACATCGCCGACGCGCTCGACCGCACCGACGACCTGGCGCTCCCGGTGGTGTGGAAGCCCGTCCTGACCTCGTCCGACGCCATCCGCCGCCTCGTGCTCGAGGCCAACGCCGACGACGCCTGCGCCGGCCTCGTGGCGTGGATGCACACCTTCTCGCCGGCGAAGATGTGGATCTCCGGCCTCGACGCGCTCGCGAAGCCGCTCCTCCACCTGCACACGCAGCACCACGTCGAGATCCCGTGGGCGACGATCGACATGGACTTCATGAACCTCAACCAAGCGGCGCACGGCGACCGCGAGTTCGGGTTCGTGCAGACCAGGCTCGGCATCCCCCGCAAGACCGTCGCCGGCCACGTCACCGATCCCGCCGTCGGCGCCCGGGTCGCGACCTGGGCGCGCGCGGCGGCGGCGTTCGCCGACCTCCGCTCCCTGCGGCTGGCGCGCTTCGGCGACAACATGCGTGACGTCGCTGTCACCGAGGGCGACAAGGTGGAGGCCGAGCTGCGCCTCGGAGTCTCGGTCAACACCTACGGCGTGAACGACCTGGTCGCCGTCGTCGACCAGGTCGGCGACGAGGAGGTCACCAAGCTCGTCGCCGAGTACGACGACCTCTACGCCGTCGCCCCCGCTCTGCGCGCCGACGGTGAGCAGCGCGCCGCACTGCGGTATGCCGCTCGGCTCGAGGCCGGCCTACGGGCCTTCCTCATCGAGGGCGGATTCGGTGCGTTCACCACCAACTTCGAGGATCTCGGAGGTTTGCGGCAGCTCCCGGGCATCGCCGTCCAGCGGCTGATGGCCGACGGCTACGGCTTCGGCGGCGAGGGCGACTGGAAAACAGCGGCGCTGGTCCGGGCGACCAAGGCGATGGCGGCCGGCCGGCCGGGCGGCACCTCGTTCATGGAGGACTACACGTACAGCCTGGCGCCGGGCCGGATGAAGTCCCTCGGCGCCCACATGCTGGAGGTCTGCCCGAGCCTCACCACGGAGCGCCCGACCGTCGAGGTGCATCCGTTGTCGATGGGAGGGCGGGAGGATCCGGTGCGCCTCCGCTTCGTGGCCGATCCCGGCGAGGGCATCGTCGTCGGTCTCTCCGACCAGGGCGACCGGTTCCGCCTGAGCGCCAACGACGTCACGCTGGTGGAGCCCGACGAGCCGCTCCCCCGGCTCCCCGTCGCCTGCGCGGTGTGGGAGGCCCACCCGTCGCTGACGGCGGCGGCCGAGGCCTGGCTGATGACGGGCGGGCCGCACCACACGGTCCTCACGACCGCGGTCGGGTTCGAGGAGTTCGACGACCTGGCCGAGATGCTGCGCACCGAGATCGTCCACATCGACGCCTCGACCACGACGCGCGGGCTGCGCCACGAGCTGCGTTGGAACCAGGCCTACTACCGGCTCGCCGCAGGGTTCTGACCGTCGTCACCAGCGGCGTGGCGTTCGCGGAACAGCGCCGCGTGGACGATGCGTCGCAGCGCGAGGATGACGGGCTCGACGAGCACCGTCCCGAGCACGACGTCCTGGACCACGGTGGCCACCGGATCGTCGTGGACGCCGCTGCCGTCGGGCTCGACCGACGCGACCTCGCGCCGAGCGATCGCCGCGACCTCCTCGGCGTACCGGCCGACCGCCTCGGCGTCGAGCGGCCGTCCCGCCGCCTCGAGACCGGCGAGCGCCGCTTCGAGCTGGGCCACCGCCGCTGATCCGGGATCGTGGGCGAGGCCGATGGCTTCGAGCGCCGCCGTGGCGCGGGCGTACGGTGGTTCGTCGCGGACGTAAGGCGGCAGGGCCGCGAGCGCGTCACCCACCGCCGCGTACGGGTCGGGACCTGGGTCGTCGATGACCGCCAGCACGGCGCGGACCTTGGCCAGCGGAAGCCCGCCGACCTCGACGAGCGAGCGGATCAGGCGGAGCCTCTGGAGGTGGCCCTCGTCGTACGTCGCCTGCGTCGCGCTCGTCGATCGACCGGGCGGGAGCAGGCCCTCGCGCAGGTAGTACTTGATCGTCGCGACGGCGACGCCGGATGCGCGGGCGAGCTCGGAGATCCTCACCACGTGTCCCCTTCGAGAAGTCCCTTGACGTACTGGAGAGTATCACTATCTAATATTGGATAGTCGCACTCTCCAAAAACGGAGGGTTCCCACGTCAGGAGACCGTATGAACGCCGCATCCACGCTCACCGCGGGCATCGTCGTGCTCACGGTGATCACCATCGAGTCGGGCGGGGTGTTCCTCCTGCGCGTCGTGGGCGGTCGCAAGCCGGCCAACGCCCTGCAGACGTCGTTCTTCCGGGCGGGCCACGCCCACGCGGGCGTGCTCGTGATCCTCGGGCTCGTGACCCTCCTGCTCACCAGCGCCGCCGACGTCGCCGACCCGTGGGCGTGGCTCGGCCCGCTCGGCGTCCTCGTCGCGGCGATCGTGATGCCCGCCGGCTTCTTCCTGTCGGTCCTGGGGCACGACCCGCAGCGCCCCAGCCGACTGGTCGCCCTGATCTGGACGGGCGCCGCGATCCTGACGCTCGGCCTGGCCACCACGGGGATCAGCCTCGTGGTGACCGGCGCGACCGCGTGATCAGACGACGATGTTGACGAGCTTCGGAGCGCGGATGATCACCTTGCGGATCACGGCGCCCTCGAGGTGCCGTGCGACGTTGGGCTCGGCCAGTGCGAGCGCCTCGAGCTCGTCGTCGGAGATCGAGGGCGCGACCTCGAGCTTGCCGCGCACCTTCCCCTTGACCTGGACCACGCACGTGACGGTGTCGTCGACCAGCAGGGCCGGGTCGACCGTCGGCCACGGCTGCTGCGAGACCGAGGGAGCGTGGCCGAGCTCCGCCCACATCTCCTCGGCGACGTAGGGCGCTGCCGTGCTGAGCAGGATCGCCGTGACCTCTGCCGCCTCGCGGACCGCGGGATCGGCCGCACCCGCACCGGAGTCGATCGTCTTGCGCGTGGCGTTCACGAGCTCCATCACACGCGCGATCACCACGTTGAAGCGCTTGGACTCGTAGAGCTGCTCGGCGTCGGCCACCGTCTTGTGCGTGACCCGACGCAGCGCGACGTCACCGGCGGTGACGTCGGCACCCGGATCGCTCGCCACCTCGTGCGCAACGCGCCACGCCCGCTGCAGGAACTTCGACGAGCCTGTCGGTGACACGTCGGCCCAGTCGATGTCGTCCTCGGGTGGCCCGGCGAACAGCAGCGTCAGGCGCACCGCGTCGACGCCGAACTGCTCGATCTGCTGACCGAGGTCGACGCCGTTGCCGAGCGACTTGCTCATCGCCTTGCCCTCGTTGATGACCTGGCCCTGGTTCATCAGCGATGTGAACGGCTCGACGAAGTCCACCAGGCCCATGTCGTGGAGCACCTTGGTGAAGAAGCGGCTGTAGAGCAGGTGCAGGATCGCGTGCTCGACCCCACCGACGTACATGTCGACCGGCATCCACCGGTTGACGTCCTCGGGGGCGAACGGCGCGTCGGTCCGGTCGGGCGAGCAGTAGCGCAGGAAGTACCACGAGGAGTCGACGAACGTGTCCATCGTGTCGGTGTCACGCTGCGCGGCGCCACCACAGCGGGGGCAGGTGGTGTTGACCCAGTCCGTCGCGGCGGCCAGCGGGGAGGTGCCCTTCGGCGCGAGGTCGGCGCCGGTCAGGTAGGGCAGCTCGACGGGCAGCTGCTCGTCGGGCACCGCGACCTCACCGCAGTCGGGGCAGTGCACGATCGGGATCGGGCAGCCCCAGTAGCGCTGACGGCTGAGCAGCCAGTCGCGCAGCCTGAAGTTGACCGTGCCCTCGCCCAACCCCTTCTCGGTCAGCGTCTCGATCGTCACCTCGATGCCCTCGGCCTTGTCGGTGACGCCCTCCAGCACCGGCGAGCCGACGTACGCCCCGTCACCGGTGGTCGCGACGCCGGTCTCGGCCGGGTCACCCTCCCCCGGCACGTCGACGACGCGGCGGACCGGCAGGTCGTACGTCCGGGCGAAGTCGAGGTCGCGCTGGTCGTGGGCCGGCACGGCCATCACGGCGCCGGACCCGTAGTCGGCCAGGACGTAGTCGGCGGCCCACACCTGCATGGGCTCGCCCGTCAGCGGGTTGGTCGCGTGGACGCCCAGGAACACCCCGGTCTTCGGACGGTCGGTGGACTGGCGCTCGATCTCCGTGGCCTGCTTGGTGCGCTCGAGGTACGCCTCGAAGGCGGGCCGCTGATCGTCGGACACCAGCTCACCGGCCAGCGTGGCGTCGGGGGCGACGACCATGAACGTCGCGCCGTACAGCGTGTCGGGCCGGGTGGTGAAGACCCGCACGGGCTCCTCGCGCCCCTCGACCACGAACGACACCCAAGCACCCTCTGAGCGTCCGATCCAGTTGCGCTGCATGGTCAGCACGCGCTCGGGCCACCGGCCCTCCAGCTGCTGCATGTCGTCGAGCAGCCGCTGGGCGTAGTCGGTGATCTTGAAGTACCACTGGGTCAGCTCGCGCTTGGTGACCACGGCGCCGCAGCGCTCGCAGAACCCTTGGACGACCTGCTCGTTGGCGAGCACGGTCTGGTCGTTGGGACACCAGTTGACGTAGGACGCCTTGCGGTAGGCCAGGCCCCGCTCGAACAGCCGCAGGAACAGCCACTGGGTCCAGCGGTAGTACTCGGGGTCGGAGGTGTGCAGGCGACGCGTCCAGTCGAAGCTCACGCCGTAGCGCCGGATCGACTCGGCCTGCGTCTCGATGTTGTCGTACGTGAACGTCGCTGGGTTCTCGTTGCGCTTGATGGCAGCGTTCTCGGCGGGCAGCCCGAAGGAGTCCCAGCCGATCGGGTTGAGCACGTCGTAGCCCTTGAGCCGCCAGTAGCGCGCCAGCATGTCGTGCAGCGCGAAGACCTCGCCGTGGCCCATGTGGAGGTCGCCGGACGGGTAGGGGAACATCGTGAGCGCGTAGCGCCGCTCGCGACCGGGGTCGGTGCCGTCGGCGTCGTACGGCCGCAGCTCGTCCCACACCGCGCGCCACTTGTCCTGGACCGCGCGGACGTCGTACGACGCCGCCTCGCCCTGCTGGGTGCTCACCTGGGTCTCCTCCGCAATGACGTCCTCGTACGACCGGGTGATCTGCGACACCGAACCGTGCCCGTACACAGAACAGCCCCTCTGGGCAGAGGGGCTGCCACGCTGACGGGGTCGGGATCAGCGTGGCTCGACAAGGTGCAGGTCGTACACGGCTCCCATGCTAGCGCGCTACTCGGCGCGCTGGTCGCGGTCCTCCAGCGCCTCGGGCGGCACGTCCTCGACGACCAGCGGCCGCAGGATCGCCCAGATGATGAACACGGCCGAGACGCCGAGCAGGATCAGCCCGTTGACGAGGTTGACGTTGAAGCCGTCGGCCTTGCTCAGCTCGGCGTCGGAGGCGTTGAAGATGCCGAGGAAGGTCAGGATCACGCCATAGATGCCCATCAGGGCACCGATGATCGTCCGGATGTCGAACGCCGACGCGATCTTGAAGCGGCTCTTGCCCTCAGCCATCGTTGCTCCTTCTCACCAGAAGATGATGTTCAAGGCGATCACCATGACCAACGAGATCGCGGCGAGCACGGTCGGGCGCTGGTACCACGGGAGCAGGTGCGCGAGCGGGTCGCGCAGCTGGTCCTTGGGCGTCAGCGAGTAGACGAAGCCACGCAGCGAGGCGGCCGGCTTCGGCTGGGTCATCAGGCTCACGACGTAGCTGACCACGATGTCGACCACGAACGCTGCGCTCGCCGCGACGAAGCTCGCACCCTGGCCCCCGAGCGGGATGACGCCCACACTGGCGCTGCCGAAGGCGTCCTCGCTGAGGAAGGCGACGACGACCGCTGCTGCCGTGCCGGACACGAGGCCGACCCAACCGGCGGTGGCGGTCATCCGCTTCCAGAACATGCCGAGGATGAACGTCGCGAACAACGGGGCGTTGAAGAACCCGAACAAGGTCTGGAGGTAGTCCATCAGGTTCGAGTAGCTCGACGCGATCAGCGCGGTGAAGATCGCCACCACGGTCGCACCGACCGTGGCCCAGCGGCCGACGCTCGTGTAGTAGCCGTCCGGCTTGTCCTTGCGGACGTACTGCTGCCAGAGGTCCACGCTGAAGACCGTGTTGAACGCCGAGATGTTGGCTGCCATGCCGGCCATGAACGACGCGAGGAGGCCTGCGATCGCGAGTCCGAGCATGCCGTTGGGCAGCAGGTCGCGGATCAGGAGGAGGATCGCGTCGTTGTACGCGACCCCGGAGCTGTCGTCGCCGGCCTTGAGGTCGATCATCTCCGGGATCAGCACGGCGCAGATCATGCCGGGGACGACGACGATGAACGGGACGAACATCTTGGGGAAGGTGCCGATGATCGGGGCGCTGCGCGCGGCCGACATCGACTTCGACGCCATCGCCCGCTGCACCTCGACGAAGTTCGTCGTCCAGTAGCCGAACGACAGCACGAAGCCGAGTCCGAACACGATCCCCACGACGGACCAGAACGGGTCGTCGATGCCCGTGAGGTTGGTGCCGGGCCAGGACGAGAGCTGTTCGCTGCCGCCCGGGGTGGCCGAGATCTTGTCGGTGAGCCCGCTGACCCCGCCGACCTTGTGCAGAGCCACGAGCGTGAGCGGCAGCAGCGCCGCGACGATGACGAAGAACTGGAGGACCTCGTTGTAGATCGCCGCCGACAGGCCACCGAGGGTGGTGTAGGTCAGGACCACGATCGCTGCGGCGATCAGCGACACCCACAACGGCCAGCCGAGGATGACGTTGACGATGCGCGCGAGCAGATAGAGGTTGACGCCGGCGATCAGCAGCTGGGCCACGGCGAAGCTCAGCGCGTTGACCAGGTGCGCGCCCGTCCCGAACCGCATCCGCATGAACTCCGGCACGCTGCGGACCTTGGAGCCGTAGTAGAACGGCATCATCACGACGCCGAGGAACAGCATCGCCGGCACCGCGCCGATCCAGAAGTAGTGCATCGTCGGCAGACCGTACTGCGCACCGTTGGCCGACATGCCCATGATCTCGACCGCGCCGAGGTTGGCTGAGATGAAGGCCAGACCGGTCACCCACGCGGGCAGCGAGCGCCCCGACAGGAAGAAGTCGATGCTGCTGGAGACCTGGCGCTTGGCGAGGAGGCCGATGCCGAGGACGAAGGCGAAGTAGATCAGGATGATCAGGTAGTCGGAGAAGCCGGTGTCCAGACGAAGCCTCTCGTCTGCCGCCCAGACCACGGTGCCGTCCATCCGCCCTCCCGGTCGTCGGTGGTGTCGGGTCAGAGGTCTGTCCCGAACGGCACGTTACTCCCGAAGCGCGGCATCGGCAGGGCAGAAGAAGACGTCGTCGGAGGTCGTGTCACCGGTCCCGTCACCACCGGTGGGCCACACTCTCCCCATGACGCTGACTCGCCGCGAGCTTCTCGTTGCGCTCGCCGTCGCCGGAGCCGGCCTGGCCACCGGCTGCCGCGGAGACGGCTCCACCGACCCGGCTCCGACGACCGTTCCCACCACCGACCCGTCGTCGGTGCCCCCGACGACGCCCGCTCCCCGCGGCCCCGACGACCCGACCCGTCTCCGGATCGACGGTGTGGTCGCCGACGGACTGACGGTGCCGTGGGGGCTCGCGTTCCTCGATGCTGGCCAGGCCCTCGTGACCGAACGAGACACCGCGCGGGTGGTCAAGGTCGGGGGCGGCAACGCGACGACGATCGGTGAGGTGCCCGACGTCGACACCGACAGCGGCGAGGGCGGGCTCCTGGGGATCGTCCTCGTCCCCGGCGGCGACGCCGTGATCGTGTACCTCACGTCCCCAGACGACAACCGGATCGTGCGGATGTCGTACGACGGACGCCGCCTCGGACGCCCGCAGGTGCTGCTCGACGGGATACCGCGAGCGTTCAACCACAACGGCGGCCGCCTCGTGATCGGACCCGACCGGATGCTCTACGCCAGCACCGGTGACGCCGGCGAACGCGACCGAGCCCAGGACGTCGACTCACCCTCGGGCAAGGTGCTGCGGATGACCCTCGACGGCCGTGCCGCCGAGGACAACCCCTTCGGCAACCGCGTCTGGTCCTACGGCCACCGCAACGTCGAAGGGCTCGCGTTCGATGCACAGGGCAGGCTGTGGGCGGCCGAGTTCGGCGACCAGACCACCGACGAGCTCAACCTCGTCGAGCGTGGCGGCAACTACGGGTGGCCCCAGACGGAGGGGCCCACGGACGAACGCGGTCTCGTCGGGCCGAAGGCGTGGTGGAGCACCGACGACGCGTCGCCTGCGGGTGTCGGCGTCGCGTACGGGACGGCGTACGTGGCTGCGCTGCGCGGTCAGTGCGTGTGGGCGGTGCCGCTGTCCGGGGCCGACGCCGGCCGACCGCGCCGCCGCCTCGGCGACGCCGGCCTCGGGCGCGTGCGCAACGCCGTGCCGGCACCCGACGGAAGCCTGTGGGTGACGACCAGCAACACCGACGGTCGCGGGGAGCCGGGAGCCGACGACGACCGGATCCTGCGCGTCGTGGTCGGTTAGGGTCGATCGCATGACCTGGCTCGTGACCGGCGGCGCCGGCTACATCGGTTCCCACGTCGTCCGCGCGTTCACCGACGCCGGGATCGGCGTCGTCGTGCTCGACTCGCTCGAGTCGGGCCACCGCGAGTTCGTCCCCGCCGACGTCCCGTTCGTCGAGGGCAACGTCACCGACACCGAGCTCGTCCGTACGGTCCTGCGCGAGCACGGGGTCGTCGGGGTGGTGCACCTCGCTGCGTTCAAGTACGCGGGCGTGTCGGTCCAGCGGCCGATCCACACCTACGAGCAGAACGTCACCGGCACCGTCCACCTGCTGCAGGCGCTGGCCGAGGTCGGCGTGAACTCGGTCGTCTTCTCGTCCTCGGCCGCGGTCTACGGGACTCCCGACACCGACCTCGTCACCGAGTCGACGCCGACGGCTCCGGAGTCGCCGTACGGCGAGAGCAAGCTCGTCGACGAGTGGGTGCTGCGGGCGCAGGCCCGAGCCACCGGGCTGCGGCAGACCTCGCTGCGCTACTTCAACGTGGTCGGCTCCGGCTACGACGACCTCTACGACTCCAGCCCACACAACCTCTTCCCGAAGGTCTTCAAGACGTTGACCGACGGCGGCGTCCCGGTCATCAACGGCGTCGACTACCCGACGCCGGACGGCACCTGCGTGCGCGACTACGTCCACGTGTCGGACCTCGCCCACAGCCACGTCGTCGCCGCGCGCTCCCTCGCGGAGGAGGCCTTGCTCGAGGACGTGTACAACCTCGGGAGCGGCGAGGGCGTCTCGGTGCGCCAGATCATGGACACCATCGCGCACGTCACCGGTGTCGACTTCGTCCCCGAGACCGGTCCACGACGCCCCGGCGACCCTGCGCGCATCGTCGCCTCGGGCGACCTCGCCGCTCGGGACCTCGAGTGGCGGATGCGTCACTCTCTCGAGGAGATGGTCCGGAGCGCCTGGGGGTCGTGGGTGCACGTTCTCGGCCAGGACGTGCCGGACTGACCCGCGAGCGCCAGAGGGTGACCCGCGAGCGCCAGGGGGTGACCCGCGAGCGTCAGATGAGGGAAGCGCCCTCGCCTGCACCGGCCGACTGCGCGTCGAAGCTCTCGTGCTCGATGAGACGGAGCGTCGGCACGTGGAGCTTGCGCTCGGCGCGCGAGGCCCAGTCGACGTGGAAGAACTCCGAGAACACGTGCGACGTCGTCAAGATGATCGCCTCCTCGGCCCCCACCCGCGTGACGAGGTCGGCGAGCGCGCTGACCGGGTCGTCGTGGGTCAGGGCGCCGCGTGCGGTCGTGTCGGCCTTGCCCGCAGCGACGATCAGGTCGATCGAGCGCTGCAACGACTCCTGCCCGGCTTCGACGATCGCATTGTCGACGTCTCCGACCGTCTGCGAGTCGGGCATAGCGAGATCGGCTCCACCGAGCACGCCGAGAGAGGTCGCCATCGTCGCGGCAGCGTCCTCGACCGGGAGCAGCAGGTGATAGACGACCGGGTCGTCGAGACCCTCGTGCAGCGACGTGAGCTGACGCGCGTCGAGCTCGGAGAGCTCCTGCTCGAACAGGACCGCCACGTCGTACGGCGTGCGGGCGTCCTGGGTGGGCTCGGTCATCGGTGAGGCCTTTCGTGACGAGTCCGCCGACTGCGGTCGGTACGGGGTCAGCCTACCGCCGAGTCACCGCTGTGGGGTGTCGCGGCGGGTGCCGGTTGCCACTGCCCGAGCTCGGTGCGTACGACGGTGGGATCGCCGGCGCGGGCGAGCCGGAGGGCGGCGGCGGTGACGTCGGTGATCTCGACGACGGCCTCTCGCGCGTCCGGGGCTTGACCGTCGTCGACGACCGGGTTCACCACGCAGAGCTCGTGGAAGCGGACCCGTGGTCGGTCCTCCTCGGCCCGCAGGACTTCGAGGAGCATGCTCTGTGCCGCCCCGGTGACGCTCACGGGTCCCGATCCGGCCTCCGGCTTCAGGGTCGCGATGCCGTTGAGGGCCACGTACGCCGATCCCTGGGGTGCCAGGGACGGCACCGTCGACCGCGCCGCGAGGAAGTGGGCGGTCAGGTGGCTCCGGAGCAGACCGTCCCAGGTGGCGGTGTCGAGATCCACCAGGTCGGGGCCCTCCCACCACCCCCCGATCGCGGCGAAGGCAGCGTCGATCTCACCGCGCCGGCGCAGCTGATCGGCGACGTAGTGGGAGCCCTCGTCGGTGGACACGTCAGCGACGACCGGACGTATCAGGGCGCCGGCCTCACCCAGCCATTCACGCACCGCGTCGAGCCCGGCGTCGGATCGGCCGACCGCGAGCACCGTCACGCCCTCGAGCAGCAAGGCGCGGACGAGGTGCCGCCCGACGTATCCCGTGGCGCCGTGCACGACGGCGGAGCCGAGACGCAGGGGAGTGGCTGGAGAGTCGCCCGAGGTCGTCATGCGCTCAGTCTGCCGCGCCTGAGCGGCAGACCGAGCGCAGGCGTGGCGCGGCCGATCGCGTCAGGCCGGGATCGGGACCAGATCGACTGCGCCGACGGCGTAGCGGGCGAGGACCACCTCGGCGAGCTCGGGTGCTGCGCCGAGCGGGTCGGAGACCGCCACCGCCCCGGCCTCGAGGGCGAGCTCGGTGGCCCGGTCGGGCAGGAAGCCCGGGGCGAGGAACAGCGACCCGACGGCGATGTGACGCTTGCCGTCACGGCGCAGGTCCCGCACCGCCTCGCCCGCTGCCGGCGGTGCCGCTGAGGCGAAGGCCGCGATCACCGGCAGCTTGTGGCGGGCGCCCCAGGCGCGGGCGACGCGGGCGACGTGTGCGTTGGCGAGCGGGTTCGA